>JAFURK010000007.1 GCA_017480975.1 Bacilli bacterium | reverse complement strand
GAGGCCTTAGTTAGATTAATTAACGATAATCCATATACTCTTGAAGAAGTATTAAATTTAGGAAAAGAGAGAGCAAAAAAGAGCACTTGATTTTGCTCTTTTAGTCATGTCATATTATTTAGACTGTGAATAGTAACAAATTAATCTATTAATAGCAAAATTTAAGAAAAAAATTCTTACTTAAATCTAAAAAAAATGCTATAATAAATCTACAACGAGTAGCTATATAATTGGTGTAAGTCCGGTTGTATAGCGCTCGTTTTTAAATTTAAAGGAGGTTAAATTTATGTTTAAAGTAGGAGAGTACATCATTTATAAAAGAGACTTATGTAAAATAAAAAACATCGAAAAAAGTTCTCGAACTAACGAAGATTATTACACATTATACCCAATACAGGATGAAAGTCTATCGATTAAAGTACCTGTATCCAATAAATTTAATAATCTAAGATATCCATTATCTAAACAAGAAGCCGAAGACCTAATTGCAAAAATACCTAATATTCCCCCAATTAAAACATCAGACAAATTATTAGAAAATACTTATCGTGAACTAATGAAAACTAATACTCATGAAGACCTAATAAAAATAATAAAAACAACTTATATAAGGAATCAAGCAAGACTAAATCAAGGTAAGAAAGCTGGTGATAAAGACCAAACATTCTTTAATCAAGCTGAAAAATATTTATATAATGAACTAAGTTATTCTCTAAGTAAAACTTATGATGAATGTAAAGATTATATTATCAAGAAAGTTACTCAAACTAAAGAAAAGAGTGTTGATAATGACTAACAACGCTCTAACATCATCGCTTAAAACCTTAGAAATAGATACAACTATTATTAATAAATTAAATCAAAATAATATCTTTGCTGTCAAAGACTTATGGAAAATGAAAAGAAAAAATCTAAAAGAAATTGGCTTAACTGATACTGAAATAAAACATATAACTATCAAATTACAACTTCATAGCATTGACCTAAATCAAAAAATATATCATAAAAATTAAACAACTTCCCCAATATTAAGAAAAGTTTCTTTCTCAGGTATTAAACTATATTCTAAAGTAAAATAACCATAAGTATTTTATCCCTCTACAAAAAACACCTAAAAAGTGATAAAATAATATTACACGAAAAGAGGTGTTTTTTATGTTTCGTAAAATATTAAAATGCTTAATAATAACTCTAATAGCAATAATTATAATTTTATTAGTAACTAATCTAATTGTTATAACGACAACTAAAGATAAAGTTATTTCTAATGAACAAGCTAAAGACTTAACTGATAATGATTGCATCCTAATATTAGGTGCCGGTATATATGGTAATAATCCTAGTCCCATGCTAGAAGATAGATTACTACAAGGACTTTCTCTATACGAAAATAACGTATCTCCCAAAATATTAGTAAGTGGAGACCATACAACCGAAAATCATGACGAAACTAATACCATGAAAGATTACTTAGTTGGCCATAAAGTACCATCTCAAGATGTCTTTATGGATCATGCTGGCATATCAACCTATGACAGCCTTTACCGCACTAAACAAATCTTTAAAGCTGGTAAAATAATAATTGTCACCCAAGAATATCACCTATATCGTGCCCTTTATATCGCTGATAAACTAAATATTGAAGCTTATGGTGTTGCCTCTAACCCAAGAACTTATCTAAATCAAGAAAAAAGAGAAATAAGAGAAATACTTGCCCGTACTAAGGATTTCTTCAAAAGTATTATCAAACCTACTTCAACCTATCTAGGTGAAGAAATCCCCATTACTAGTAACGGAGATATAACTAATGATTATTAATATTAACAAAATAGATATTAAGACAAATTACACTGTCTAGCCTTAACATAGTTAACCTATAGATAAAAAATTGTCTTTTTTTGATACTATTTTATTAACAAATAATTAATATATTTGTTTGAAAAAGAAGGGAGTATCAGAAATGGAAAATAAGTTTAAAGAATATCTTATAAATCTTAATTCAGAAAGGATAAAGCTATCAAAAGCATCATCAGAAATTGCTTCACCATACTTAAGCACTGATGGACAAATGTTTGAACTTGATAAGATGACACCTGAACAAAGAATGCAACTTGGAGCAATAAATAGAATCACAAAAAGTGTTGAATTCAAAATAAAATGTATATATGAAGCATTTCCTCAATTAATGGAATCTGGCTATACAATAGGATTAACATCAATAAATGACCAAGAAATTACTGTTTTAGCAGACTTAATGGATATGAAAACAAAAAAATATTTTTTAGAGATTGCAGGAGAAAGAGTTGAATGCAAAGGGGAAATGACCCAAAATGAATATCAACTTTTATTTAATAATCAAATGAAAAAAATGATAGAAAGTGGAAAATTAACTACTGAAATGATAGAAGATAGTAAAGATTATTATTCGGCTGTTTATTATGATAATGAAGAGAATATGCAACAAGGAAGAGGAAGATAAATAAGCATTTTAAACAAACTAAAAGTAAACTTTATTAACCACTACTTAATTTATAAAGGTTTTTGTAAACACAAGGTATAATTGTGTTCCTTTTTTTTACTTGATATACTATAATTAAAATGGTGATAGTATGAACGATAGCTCCCAAATAAGAATGAATATAACCACTATGGATGATATAAAAAAATTAGAAAAGAATAAAAATATTAAATACTTAAATATTGATATTGAGAATCCCAATTTAGAAGTAATTTACTATCTAATTGATCATGGCCAAAAGTATTCTTACTCAGAAATCTGCGAAGGTCAAAAAGGATATATCTATGTCCCACATGACATTTTCAAAAAATCCACTGTTTTTATTTTAGACATCATTAATAGCGTGCCTCTATCTCTAAATGAGCTAGAAGTTGCTCGCTATCTTTATATTACAATCGGAAAAAATATTGGCTATGACATAAATGTCCTACCAGATAAAAATGAAACTTTTAGCCTAAAAAATATAAATATTATCAATAATATCTGGGGAAGCCTAAATATTACTAAAGGAACTAATCTCTCTTTTTGTAAATTGTATCTTTACCTATGTCGTATCATGAACGTTGATTGTAAGCTAATAACTACTAGTAAAATAGGTTATCTAAAGAATAGTTTAACTATTAATAATCGAAACATCATCGTTGATATTACTAAGGATATTCCTTATATTCAAGCCGGTTTCAAAACTAAAAATTTTACTGGCTATAACGAAAATTTAGAACTAGATAGAAAAATATCTTACATAAAAGATGACTATGCCGAAAAAATAATTGAGGCCAATTTAAAACAACTAGATTATACTAAGCATGATGTTTTTCAAACCATTCTTTTAAAGACAAGCGAAATTATAAAAGCCGGGAACATAAAACCAATTGAATTAGGTATCATCTATGATATTATTTTTAATAAGTATTGCCCTAACTATAACATAACTATAAGCAATTTATACATTCAAAATATCTATAATAAAGAACACTTCATTCTAATAACTCACAACAAAAAATATTATAGCTATAACTATACTAGAAATAGCTTTGTCGAAATTCCTAAAGAAGAAATAACTAAAAATATCGAAACCAAAAAAATAGGTCTATATTTAAACGAAACCATTCCTTTTATAATTATCCCTAAAGAAAGTTATTAGCCACTAATAACTTTCTTATTACCTATAATTATTCTTAATTAAATTTCTTTAAAGAAAACAATAAATAATGTTGAAAAAATAGCTAAAATAAGTTAAATTATTATTTATAAATAAATTGAAAGAGGTATATATTAATGAATATTGAAAACTTAAATAAACAACAACAAATAGCAGTAACCCATAAAAATGGTCCTATGCTAGTACTAGCCGGAGCTGGTTCAGGTAAAACCAAAGTTCTAACTAGTCGTATTGCTTATCTAATCGAAGAAGGGATATCACCCGCTAATATTTTAGCCATAACCTTCACCAATAAAGCTGCTCGTGAAATGAAAGAGAGAGTAACAAACCTAATTGGCCATGATGCCAGTTATATTCAAATCTCTACTTTTCACTCGCTAGGTTTAAAAATTGTTAAAGAAAATTACGACTTCTTAGGCTATGAAAAAAACTTTGTTATTCTTGATAGTGATGACGCCTTAACAGTTATCAAAAAATTGATGAAGGATTTAAACATGAATCCTAAATACTACAATGCTAGAGATTTAAGAAGTAAAATAAGTTCAGCTAAAAATGAACTAATAACTCCCGAAAAATTTAGTAAAATAGAATTTGATGATAAAGTAGTAACCCTTTACAAAAAGTACTGTGAAAAATTAAAAATAGGCAATTCAGTTGATTTTGATGATTTACTAATTTTACCAATTAAACTATTTCAATTAAGTGAAAATATTCTTAGTTATTATCAAGAACGCTACAAATATATTCTTATTGACGAGTATCAAGATACCAACGAAGCCCAATACATCTTTAGTAAAATGCTAACCAAGAAATATCGTAATATCTTTGTTGTAGGCGATAATGACCAAGCTATTTATGCTTTTCGTGGCGCTAATTACAAAAATATTCTAAACTTTGAAAAAGACTACCCAGATTGTGTAACTATTCTTTTAGAAGAAAACTATCGTTCAACTAGGACAATTCTAAATGCCGCTAATAGTGTTATTAAACATAATAAACTAAGAAAAGATAAAAATCTTTGGAGTAATAATGATATCGGTGAAAAAATAAAATATATCAAAACAGATGATGAAAAAGCTGAAGGTGATTTTATTGTTAAAGAGATAAAAAAATTAGTTGGCGCTGGTATTCCTTATGATGATATAGCTATTTTATATAGAACTAATGCCCAATCTCGTTCAATCGAAGAAGCCATGCTAAGAACTAATATTCCTTATCGAATTATTGGTAGTTTCTATTTCTATAATCGTAAAGAAATAAAAGACTTACTATGTTATTTGCGACTAATTAATAATCCTAAAGATGACGTAAGTTTAATGCGGGTTATAAATGTTCCACGAAGAGGAATTGGTAATGTAACTATCGGTAATATCAGTGCTAAGGCTGAAGAAAATAACACTTCGATGTTTGAAGCCATTTCTTCCGGCAAAGAATTAGCCTTTAAACAACTAATAACCGAATTACAAACTACATGCCAAAACCTATCGTTAACAGAAATGGTTGAACAAGTTCTAGAAAAAAGCGGCTTAAAACAAGAACTACAAAATGAAAAAACACTAGAAAACGAAATCCGTCTAGAAAACTTAGAAGAATTCAAATCCATTACTAGAAACTACGAAAATGAATATGGAGAAATATCTCTTGATGACTTCTTGAATGAGATATCTTTAGTATCCGATGTAACTGAACATTCGGATGGCAAAAACAAAGTAAGCTTAATGACAGTTCATGCCGTAAAAGGGTTAGAATACAATTATGTTTTTATCGTTGGAATGGAAGAAGGAATTTTTCCTCATTATAACTCTATCATGGAGGGTACCAATGAGGCCATCGAAGAAGAAAGAAGATTATGTTATGTAGCCATTACGCGTGCTAAAAAAGATTTATGGATAATTAATACTAAGAAAAGAATGATTTATGGCCAAACCCAAGTTAATCCACCTAGTCGATTTATTGAGGAAATAGACAATAAGTACATCGAACTTGAAAATCATACCACGCCATTATTTAAAAAAGCAGCTAAATTTAGCAAAGAAAAAATGTTTACTAATACTAATGTTAATTATGAAATTGGTGATACCATCAGACACGTTGACTATGGAGAAGGTACAATAACTGAAGTAGACAAAAGAATAATAACCGTATCTTTTCCAGAACCAACTGGTATAAAGAAATTTATTAAAAATCACAAAAGTATTACTAAAGTAGGAGTCTAAAACAATTATTATTTACTAAAAGTACTTATCTAGTCTTAATCTATTTATATAGTTTAAACTAAATAAGTACTTTAACTTACAATAAAAACTTTTTTCTAGAAATTTTAAAATATTTCTTTTTTTTTATTTACATTCATGTTATACTCATAATCTTACGTTTGACAGTTTCAAGTTAACAAAAACTCTCTAATCCTTATTTTACAAGGGCTTAGAGAGTTTATTTTATTGTAAAAAAATGCGTACCTAATATTTATTATCATTTTGATAAAAAATTTTTTTAAATTTTT
>JAFURK010000006.1 GCA_017480975.1 Bacilli bacterium | reverse complement strand
GATGCTTATGGTACAAGTCATAGAGTGCACGCTTCGAATGTGGGAATTGCTAAATATTTACCTAGTGGCATTGGTTTTTTAGTTGAGGAAGAGACTACTAAGTTAGATAATATTTTAGGTGAAGATAGTCATCCGTTTGTTGTGATAATGGGGGGGGCTAAAGTTAGTGATAAGATCAAAGTAATTGAGAATTTAATTTTAAAGTGTGATAAGTTATTGATAGGTGGAGGAATGGCATATACTTTTTTAAAGGCTAAAGGGCATAATGTTGGCTCTTCACTTATTGATAGTGAAAGTTTAGATTTTTGTAAAAATATTTTAACTAAGTATTCAGAAAAAATTGTTTTACCAATAGATAATATTGTATCAACTTCTTTGGAATCTGCTTTTGGTGAGGTAAAGGATATTAGTGATATAAAGAATAGTGAGATGGGACTTGATATTGGTCCTAAAACGATAACTTTATTTTGTGATGAGTTAAGTAAAGCTAAAAGAGTTGTTATTAATGGGCCTATGGGCTGTTTTGAAAAGGATGGTTATGCTACAGGTACAAAGGCTATTTATGATTTTATTGTTAATAATAATATAAAAACGTTAGTAGGAGGTGGAGATTCGGCTTCATCGGTTAATAAGTTGTCTTGCGCTAGTAAGTTTTATCATATTTCAACAGGGGGAGGTGCGACACTAGAATATTTGGAAGGAAAAGTGCTTCCAGGGATTAGTGTAATTAATGAAAAAGAGGAAATTTAAAGTATTATTAAACATATTTATTATTTTGGTTGTATTGGGAATCGTTTTATATTTTTCTTTAAAGGATAATTATGAAGAGATATTAAGTACAATTATTGGGATGAATTATTTATTTTTTATTAGCGCTATTTTGATATTAATTTTATATCGGTTTATAGCTAGTATTGTTTATTATTACGTCGTAAGGATTAATAAGGAAAATGTTTCATTATTGAGATGTTTGCAAATAAATTTTATTATTTTGTTTTTTCACGGGGTGACACCTTTTGCGGGGGGTGGACAACCAATGGAAATATATTATTTACATAAAGAAGGTATTTCAATTACGAAAGCTACAAATATAACGTTACAGAATTTTATTGTTTATCAGGTTGCTTTAGTAATAGTAGGAATAATGGCTTTAATTTATAATGATTTTTATCATTTGTTTCCAGAAGATAATTTTATTAAACGTTTAGTGATGTTTGGTTTTGTTATTAATTTGTTAGTTTTAGTGGCTAGTTTTCTGCTTAGTTTTAGTAAGAAAGTCCAAACATTTATTGTTGATAAAGGGATTAAAGGATTAGCAAAAATTGGAATTATTAAAGATGAAGTTGCTATGCAAAAGAAATTAAGTGATTATTGGCATAATTTTCATAAAAATGCTTTAAGGCTTAAGAAAAATAAAAGATTAGTTGTTGGATTAATCGGATTAAATATTTTAAGTTTATTGGTTAGTTATAGTGCGCCATATGTGATTGCTAGGGGAATGAATTTAGATTTGGCTTTAGTAGATGTAGTAGTGGCTACTGCTTATGTTATGATTATAGGTTCTTTTGTTCCAATTCCTGGAGGTACTGGAGGAATTGAATATGGGTTTGTCTTTTTCTTTAGTTATTTTGTTAAGGGAAGTGTTGTAAATGCTTTAATGTTAGTATGGCGTTTTGTTAGTTATTATTTGGGAATGATTTTTGGAGGAATAGCGTTATCTTTATATGGAAAGAAGGTAAAGAGATGCGAATAGGAATATTTACGGATACTTATAGTCCACATATTAATGGAGTTACTACTAGTGTTTTAATGTTAAGAAAAGCATTAGAAAAAAAAGGGCATATGGTTTATATTGTGACAGTAAATTCAGATAATATGCAATATAAAACAGAAGATAATGGTCGTGTTGTTAGAATTCCTGGTATTCCAATTGGAATTTATGATTATAGGTTAACAGGTATTTATCCAATTAAGGCGATTAAGACAATAAAGAAATGGAATTTGGATATTATTCATTCACAGACAGAGTTTGGGATTGGTACATTTGCGAGAATAATATCAAAGCAATTTAGAATTCCTTTGGTGCATACTTATCATACGATGTATGAGGATTATATTCATTATATTACTCATGGTTATTTTAATCGTTCTAGTAAGAAAATAGTTGAATATTTAACGTTATTCTATTGTGATAAAACTATTTCGGAATTGGTAGTACCAACTAAAAAAGCTTATCAACTTTTTAAACAAAAATATAAAGTTGATAGAAATGTTTATATTGTACCGACAGGTATTGATGTTGAAAAGTTTTATCGAGAAAAAAATAAAGGTGTTAATATTCCCAAAAAAAGAGAAGAGTTGGGAATAAAAGAAAATGATTTTGTTATTCTTTTTGTTGGAAGGATAGCAGCGGAAAAAAATCTCGATTTGTTATTGTCAGCGATGAAAGGCTTGGTTAATGTCAGTGAAAAAATAAAGTTGCTGGTAATTGGTGATGGGCCTGATTTAGAAAAATATAAGCAGTATGTATTTAAACATAGACTAGATAAAAATGTTATTTTTGCGGGAAAAGTATCGTGGAATAAAATAAATCATTATTATATGATAGCGGATGTTTTTGCAACGGCTTCTCATACGGAAACACAAGGACTTACAGTTATTGAGGCAATGGCAGCATCTTTACCGGTGGTATGTATCGATGATGAAAGTTTTACGGATACGGTTATCCATAATTTAAATGGTTTAATTTTTAGAAATAAACGAGAATATAAAAAGCATATAACTAAGTTATATGAGGATAAGTATTTAAGACAAAAACTTAGTAGTCAGGCGAGGATTTCAGCCGAGACTCATTCATCTAAATATTTTGCTGAGCAAATTTTGGATGTTTATAGGATTGCGATGAAGGGAAATGAAAAATCAAGAATTCCTTTTATAAGGAAGGTACAGGAATTATTTAAGAAAGGAGAATAAGTGATGAAGAAGTTAATTGTATTAAATCATAAAATGAATTTGGAGTATGATGAGGTGGCTGCTTACATTGATGGTTTAAATGGAATTGATACAGAGAATAACGTTATCGTTTGTCCATCTAATATATATTTATGTGATTTTATTAATCACTGTACTTGGGGTGTTGGCGCGCAAAATGTATCAGAAAAGTTAGATGGTAATTATACAGGAGAAGTTTCAACTTTACAGTTAAAGTCATTAGGGGTTGAATATTCAATCGTTGGACATTATGAGAGAAAAAAATATTTTCATGAAACTAATATAGAGATTAATAAAAAAATTAATGCTTGTTTAGATAGTAATATTTCACCAATTATATGTTTTGGTGAAAATGGGGATGTTGATAAGGCTATTAATGATTTGGGAGAGTTATTAGTAGGAATTGATAACATTAACTTTATTATATTTGCTTATGAGCCATTAAAAGTGGCTGAAAAGGAGTCGGTTGTAGATATTCAATCCCAAGTAAAGACTATTTATGAGTATTTATATGATAAATATGAGGTAAGACCTAATTTAATATATGGTGGTGGTATTGCTAGTAAAGATATTAATGAATTATTAGAATTAGATGAATTAAATGGTATTATGATAGGTAAGATTTCTGCTAATATTGATAAGACACTTAAAATAATAAAAACGATTAAGTAGATAATAGTTACCTAGAGAAGTATTAGTACCTAAGTTAAAGAATTATTTAGTATTTTAGAAAAAATAGAAGTCATTAAAGTTTTAAGTTTATTTATAGAGGAGTAGTAAAAAAAATTACTACTCCTGCTTTAATTCGACAAAGTTCGACATTAAATGGGTGTATGATAAAGAAGAAAAAAATAGAAAGAGGAAGAAATATGGGAAAAATTAGAGTTTTAATGATTGATGATAATGTAGCTTTAACAGAGATGGTAAAAGAATACTTTAAGGATAATAAGAAAATAGAGATAGTACTTAGTTGTGATAATGGGGCTGATGGAATAAAGGCGATAATTGAAAAAGAGAAGGAATATGATATTATCCTTTTAGATTTAATTATGCCTAAGAAGGATGGGGTAGCAATATTGGAGGAATTAAAGAAGCGAAATATTACTAGAAATATTATTGTGGAGACGTCTTATAATAGTCCTGAGGTAATTAGGAATGTTAGTGAGTATGGGGTTAATTATTATATATTAAAGCCTTTTGAATTGGATGATTTAGAGAATAGAATATTAGATGTATTTAAGCAATTGGATAAGAAGAGTATTAATTTATTTCATAATAATTTAGAGATATCGATAACAAGGATGTTACATGAATTGGGGATGCCTGCTCATATTAAGGGATATCAGTATATTAGAGATGGAATATTGATGATTTATAATAATCCAGATATTATTGGGGGAATTACGAAGGAGTTGTATCCAGATGTAGCGAGTAAATATAATACGACGGTATCAAGAGTAGAGCGTGCGATTAGGCATGCAATAGAAGTTAGTTGGAATCGAGGTAATTGGGATCTGATGGAGGAGATATTTGGGCATAGTGTTGATATTGATAAGGCAAAGCCAACTAATTCGGAGTTTATTGTGACGATAGCGGATAAGCTTAGATTGGAATTTATGAAGCAGGCAGTTTAGCTTAGTATTGGTAAGGAACTATTTAGAAAAAAATGGTTCTTTTTTTTTTAGGGGAAAAATGCTTAAATATACTTTTATTTTTAGTGGTTAACTTTTAGTTTAATAATAGTGTGATTTCTAGTTAAATGGTGGTAAATTTTATAGAAAAATTATCTATAAATTGGTATACTTTTTATAAAGAGATATAAATGAAGAAGGATGTGAAAATTATGAAGAATAGGGGGAATATTAATAAGGGTTGGAATTTAGTGATGTTAGTAATGATATTGTTTATAAATAGTTTATTTATTCCAAATGTTTTAGCAACAGAGTTAGAAATAGTACCTATAGAGGAAGAGGATACTGTTGTTAGTGTAGATAATTATCAAGAGAAAGAAGTAATTGATAATAATAAAGAAGATAGTGTAGTTGAAGTTGGAACTTTAAGTAAAGAGGAAATTTTTACAAATTATAGTAATGGTATGGATTTTCAAGAAAATGTTGTAATTGTAAAGGGAAATATTCAAGAAGAAACAACTGTAGAAGATGTTATAGCTAATATTAAGATTGAAGAGTTAGTAAATAATTATTCTTTAGAAAAGGTAATGATTACCGATGAAATGAATAATATATTAAGTAGCGAGGATGTTGTTACTAATTTATGTCATATTGTTTTTATTGGTAGTGATTATGTATCAAGATATCAAGTTAGTTTTTTAGGGGATTTAAATCAAGATAATTTATTAACCGAAGAAGATGTTGAAGAGGGAATTGATCAATTTTTAGAAGTAGAAGAAATAGAAAAGGTAGAAGTAAAAAAGGATGAAGAAGTTAGTTATGTTGATTATGTTATAAATAATAATACTTATGAGGTTGAAGTGCCTTTTGATGAAGAGATAAGTGTTAGTTGGAATAAGAATGATAATATAGAAAAGTATGTTGAAGATGAGGTTAGGGTAGAGTTAAAGTTAGATGGTTTCTCTAATAATTATATAAATACTATTAGTGGTAATGTAGATTATGATTTAGATATTTTAGAATTAGAAAATATTTATGTTTTACTAAATGATAGAGTTGTTGGTGATTTTAGAAATAATAAGTTTATTTATGTATTAGATGAATATAAAGATGGTAATAATACTTTATTAGTAATGGTATTTAGAGGATTAAAAAAGGGTGTTTCAAATATTTCATTGAAGAATTTAAATTTATTAATGAATGGTAATGCACTAAAATTTATAGGTAATACTAGTTTAGAGATTGTTATAAATGAAAATGGTAAGGGTGGAGATGTAGATAATTATCCTGATAATGGTGATGGTAATAGTAATGAAGGCAATGTTAGGGTTGAAGAAAATGTTGTAGTCAATAAGGTTGTTAGTTTGAATAAGAAAGAATTTAGTTCTATTAAGAGGGATACTAGTTTAGAGGAAGATAATTCTAGTAAGGTAGTTGCGACAACTATTGCTTTAAGCAATAATAATTATCTTGAAGATATAAGTATTAAAGGTTATGAATTAAAATTTGTTAAAGATGTAAGTTATTATGAAATTGTTGTTGAAAATAATGTTCAGTCATTAAAATTTAATGTGGTTTTAAGTGATGATAATGCATTTTATACGATTGCTGGGAATGATAATTTTAAAGTAGGGAAGAACGAAGTAATTTTAACAGTTTTTGCTGAAGATGGTAGTAGTAGAGATTATGTTATTGAAGTAAATAAGAAGGAAAAAAAGAATAGTGAAGGGAAAGAAAAGTTTGATGGGCAAGTATTAAAACAGGATGCTCGATTGATTATTATAATTGGTTTAGTCATTACGACAAGTTTAATTTTATATCGTTTGTTAAGGAAAGAAGAGGATTAGTAATCTAATGATTGTTAATCCTCTTTAGGGTTATTGTTTTTAAGTAAAAATGATTTAATGTTACGTCTTTTTATTCATTTATAATTGTGTTATTGTACTAATATTTAGTTAGTATTTTTTATTTTACTATAATTTGAAGGTAAAAGCTGTGGAAAACTTTGAATATATAAAATAGTGGTATAAAAATTGGTTGACACTACTGCAAGTGTCAACTGGTGTCAATTGCCAATGAAAAGTAGGGATTAATTTAATTTGTGGTTAAAAATAATGTTAAAAAAGTGTCAAATTTATGATTTGGGTGTAAAAGAGTTGACTGGATTTTTGGTGAACTAACAATAAGCGGTTGTAATTTACATCTTAAATTTGTCTGTGGAAAACTAGCCTTATTAGTGAAAAATAATAAAAATTAAGAGGAAGAGTGTTGTTGATGTTGTATAAATATTAATTATAAGATAAAATAAATATTGGCAGTTAAAAGGAGGAGATAATAATGATAACAATAACTGATTATTATTTATTAAGCGATAAGATAAGTAGGGCTCTAACATTTGCATCTTTATCTGATATTCATGCAGATAAAGATGGAGAAGCTTTTAAAAATTGGAATAAGGTTAATGAGGTATTGAAACATAGTGATTATGATTATATGCTGATGCCTGGTGATTTAGTTAATGATAGTAATTATTTAATGGATGATGAATTTAGAGAAACTTTTGTTGGGCAAATGAAAGGTTTAACGAATGGTAAGTATTGTTTTGTTTCAGAAGGAAATCATGATGTGATGACTTTAGAACAATCGAAGTGGGTGGAAGGAAGGCATAAATTATTATTAGAGACTTTAAAGGAAGTACCTAATATTGTTGTTTTAGATTCGTTAGAAGGTGTAAATTTAAATGATATTGATGGTAAGAGTAATATCCATATTAAAGGATTATCTTTACCTTATGAGTTTTATAATGGCCTTCGTGAGAAAGATATGTATTTTTTAGAATATTTTAGTAGATTTTTAAAGAAGGATGATGCTCATTTTAGTGAAAATAGTTATAATATATTGTTATTACATGCTATTAAGAATTATTTACGATTAACTAAGAAAAGTTCTTTGGGACTTTTAGGAAATACTAATCTAGTATTAGGTGGTCATTACCATAATGGTTTACTTCCTAGTGATATGGCTTACAAGGTACCAGGTAGATTTGGGTTTCTGTCGCCACAAATGGAAATGTTTCCTAATAATGTTCGTGGTATGGCAACGGTGAATGAGACGAATTTTATTTCGATGGGACCCGTTAATTATCGGGTTGAAACGCCTTTAATTAATGAAAAGTTTGGAACAAACGTTAGTTTTATTCACATAGTTCCTTCAAAAACTTTTGATAAGTGTCAATATTATCGTGTAAGAAGAAAATAAGATGGTTATCTAGTTGTAGTTGTGTATAGATGTTAAAGTATTTTTAAGTATTTTAATTAAAAAGGTGAAAAAAAGG
>JAFURK010000005.1 GCA_017480975.1 Bacilli bacterium | reverse complement strand
TGAATAATTGCAATATCTAAAAATGTAACATTTTCATTTAAAATTAACTAACATATACTTTAAATATTATTTTGATAATGTAACATTTTCACTAAAAATTAACTATTTAAAAATGTAACATTTTCATTTAAAATTCACACTTTTTTTGTTACACTTATAATACTTATTTAGTTTATTCTTTATATAGGGATAAAAATATTTAAGTATTTATTTAATATTGAGAAATATTATTGCAGGTTTCAGTTTTATATTTCCAATATTCATAATGTAAGTTGCCAATAAGGTTGCTGGTTTGTTGAAATAGATAATTATATTCGGTTTCACCTAAATTGCTCATAATGACTAAAGTATAGGGATTGTTATCAAAGACAATAGCCACATCATGGATAGCATTATCACTCCATCCGCCTTTATTGGCTGTATTAAATTCACCATTTTTATTAGTAATTAATTTCCATTCAGTATTTTTAAAGTATTCCATTAATTTGCTACCATATTCTTCGTTTTCTTTGGAAAATTTATATAATTCTTTCATATATATGGAAGCATCCTTGGCGCTAGTTACCCCCCAAATAGTATTTAGGGTAAATATTTGTTTAGTACCTAGTCCTTGCCAAAATGTTAGAGTTTTTTCTCTAGTGAATCGATTCATTAACATGGAATAGGCGATGTTATCGCTATTAATGATAGAATACTTAATTAGTTCATCAATGGTGTAAGTAGTATTAACTTCTTTATTTTTTAAAATGCCTGATCCGCCATTATAAAATTCTTTAGTATAGGTTAATCTTTCGTTTAAATCTATTTTATCTTGACTGGCCATTTCGTATAAATAAATCATAGCTGGTGCTTTAATGGTACTAGCGGTAAATATGGGAGTTTCTTCATTATAAGAAACAGTAAAGCCACTAAAAAGATCTTGATATAAAAATGAGAAATGAGCATTATCTTGTTTATATAGTTGATTTAGTTCGGCAATATATTTAGATATATTATTTGGAATAGAATTAGTATCAATTCCTTCTTGGTAGCAATCTATTAATTCAGATATAGCAGTTGTTTCACCATATTTAGTATTTTGTCCTTCTTCATTATAATACTTTATCTCTGATTTTTTAGTTTCAAACATCATTTCTTGTTCTTTTTGAATCAGTTCTTCTTGATAACCAGAGCTTACTTGAATTAGGCTAATAAACATAGCAATTGTTAGGATTATAAATATTTTTTTACTTAATAAAAAGGTTAGACCAACATAAAAATAATATATAAATTTAAGTATCCACTTCATATATAACCACCAACACTATTCTACCTTACAATTATATAATAAACTTAGAATAATTACAATATTTTTTTGTGTTACTTTCTAGTTATCGTTAGTTGATAGCTACTATTTCCTCGATATTGGCCATTGGCATCAAAATCGATATCATTATCGTAAGTAAAAGCAGTTATGGTAATTGGGGAGGTTATTTCATCAATTTTAGTACTAGCTGTTAATTTAATAGAAGTTAATTTAGTTGTATCAGTTACTTCTTCACTGGTGATATGGCTGTACCAGCTGCTGTTTTGATTGATATCATCGTATAAATAAACTTGAATATAATCAAAGAAACTTTCGACATCACTTGGAGTTAAAATAACTTTATCAATAATATCATTATTAGTTTCAAAATAGATATGATAACCTATTTTATAGGCATCAATATTAGTATAGTTTTGGTAATATTGATGCCAAAGTTGTTTTTGATTACCAGTGAAACTTCCATCTTTAGTGTAATAAACTTCTAGAGAAATAATATCTTGATATTGGGTTAAAGGACTATTATAAGAACTTATTAAAGTTTTAGTTCCATTTTCATTTAAATATAAGCCTAGAGAAATGGGATTTTCATCAGCATAAGGTTCAACATAATCCTTTTCTTCTATATCCCCCACTTTTTCTTGTTTTGGTGATGACGTTTCTTCTTTAAAAGAACAACTTGTCAATATGATAATAATACTTAAACTTAAGATTATCTTTTTAAGCATTTTCACTTGTCTCCTTTATAATATAAATTGGGCGGTTTTTAGTTTCAAGATAAGTTTTAGATAGGTATTGGCCAATAATTCCCATACAAAATAGTTGAATACCACCTACCATAAAGATAATACAGACAGTACTAGGCCACCCACTAACAGGGTCACCATAAATTAGCGTTTTACCAATTATGAATAATATCATTATAAAGGAAATGATACAGAATAAAAAGCCGATAATTGTCGATATTACTAAAGGAATAGTGGAAAAGGCTGTTATTCCGTCGATAGCATAAATAAATAACTTCCAAAAACTCCATTTCGTTTCTCCAGCGACTCTATTTATATTTTCGTATTCTAACCATTTAGTTTTAAAGCCAACAAAACTAAATAATCCTTTAGAATAACGGTTATATTCTGACATTGATATAATAGCATCAACCATTTGTCTAGTCATTAATCGATAATCTCTAGCGCCATCAACCATTTCTACTTTACTTAACTTATTAATAATTTTATAAAACATTCGGGCGAAAAAACTTCTAATAGGTGGTTCACCTTTTCTGGTAACTCGTCTTGTTCCAACACAATCATAATCTTCTTGGGTAATATAAGTGTACATTTCCTCTAATAGGGCTGGGGGATCTTGTAAATCGGCATCCATTAAAGTTATATAGTCGCCCTTACTATGCTCTAAGCCAGCATACATAGCGGCTTCTTTACCAAAATTTCTCGAGAATGATACATATCTAACGCGTTTATCTTTCTTTTGAAATTTTTTTATAACCTCTAATGTCTTATCAGAACTGCCATCGTTAATAAAAAGAAATTCAAAATCTAATTCTTTCATCTTTCGAGCAATTTTGCGAATTTCTTTATAGAAATATGGTAAGGCATCTTCTTCGTTATAGCAAGCTACTACAATTGTTAACAACTTCTTCATATTATCTACTCCTCTATTTGTCTAAAGTATAGCATGGATAAATACTTAAAGACAACTGATTTAACTAAGCAGAAATTTTTTTAATTTATAGTAAAGTGCTTATAAGTATTTTATACTTATATTAAAGATTAAAGATGATAATTAGCCAGATAATACATATTATGGGAATTAATTTAAATTTTAATTTTTTAGTTTTATGATGAAATAGATACATACTTAATAACATACCAAAACAACCACCAATTAGAGATAATACTAAAAGGGCTTGCTCAGAGATACGCCACTTATGATAAATGGCTTTTTGTTTATCAATAAAGCAAATAATAAAAGTAATGATATTGATACTAATTAAATAGTTTGTAAAATTCATTTGGAACCTCTGATGTGAATTTTAATAATTTATTGGTGATTGGGTCAATAAGAGCTATTTCATAGTGATGTAAGGCTAATCTTTTTAGAGAATTATCTTTACTATAATATTTTTTATCACCAACTATAGGGTGATGCATTTCAGTCATATGAACTCTAATTTGATTTTTTCTTCCAGTTTCAATATTTATATCTAACATAGTATATTTATCATTCTTCTTTATTGGTTTATAATTGGTAATGGCTAACTTTCCACCTACTTTAGTACTATGAGAGAAAGTTAGCTTGTCTTCATATAAATAGTTCTCTATTCTACCAGGCTTAGAGATTTTACCTGATACTATGGCTATATAGCCTCTAATTTTAACAATATTATTCCAATTACTTTGTAATTTTTCTTTTAATTGTTCATTTTTTACAAAGATTACTAATCCTGATGTTTCTTTATCGATTCGATTGACGATAAAGGCATATTCATGCTTATTATTTAGGTATTCTCTAACTAGTCGATATAAGGTTAATTCATTGTTTTTGTTGGTAGTAGAAGTACTTATAGTGAGTAAGCCTGCATCTTTATCTACTACTAGGTAATTAGAATCTTCGTAGATAATTTTAAAATTAGTAGTAGTAGTTTGATTCTCATCTATTGTTACTATGTCTCCTACTTTAACGTTAAATGGTAATTTGGTTATTTTTTTGTTATTAACAAGAATAAAGCCTAATTTAACATAAGTTTTTACTTTGTTTTTAGATAATCCTTGTGTTTTAAGGCAATCAATAAGATTGCAGTCTGTTTTGACTATAATATTTATTTTTTTCTTCATAATAATTCCTCTTTACTATTAGTATAAAGAGAGTCAGCAAGAGACTCTCTTTATTATATATCTAAGTTATGATAAACAGCTTGAACATCATCGATATCTTCTAATGCTTCAATTAAGTTCATAGCTTTTTCAGTAGTTTCTTCATCTAATGAAATGTAATTGTCTGGAATGTATGTTACTTCAGACATGATATAGTTAGTGTAACCTTTGGTTTCTAAAGATTCTTTAACATTTAAGAAATCATTAGGTGTAGTAGTTATTTCGTATCCTTCATCGGTTGTAACAAAATCTTCCATATCTAGTTCTAAGGCATCATTCATTAGTTGTTCTTCATCATATTCATTACTAAGAATAAGTAACCCTTTTCTTTTGAAGAGATAGCTAACAGAACCGTCTGTACCTAAGTTTCCACCTCTTTTAGTTAGGGTACTTCTAACGAACCCAGCTGTACGATTACGATTATCAGTTAGACAATCAATCATAATAGCCATACCATTAGGGCCATATCCTTCATAACGAATTTGTTCGTAGTTTTCGCCAGTTCCTTTAGCAGATGCTTTATCGATCGCATTCTGAATATTAGATTTTGGCATATTTTCAGCTTTAGCTTTTTCAATTACCATTCTAAGGGCGGCATTATTAGCTGGATCAGCATCGCCACTTTTTGCTGCGACGTAAATTTCTTTAGCTAATTTAGCAAATACTTTGCCTCTTTCAGCGTCTGCTGCTCCTTTTTTTCTTTTTATTGTAGACCATTTACTATGTCCTGACATAATTTCACCTCTTTTTTATATTTATTAAATCTATTAATATTTTATAACTTTGACATATGGTATGTCAATATTTTATTTAAAACACTTATCTATAAACACCTATAAATTTATTGATTAGCAGATAAAAGTATTTCAAAATGTAACCAATTAGGTTACATAAATATTATAAGTTATGTGTTATCTAATTAGATTAAACTATTTAAGTATTTTTTCTTTATCAAAAATTTCTTTTAAGAATTGCCCAGTATATGAAGCGTCGACTTTGCTTACCTCTTCTGGAGTTCCGGTTGCTACTATATTACCACCTAAGTCCCCACCTTCTGGGCCTAGGTCAATAATATAATCAGCAATTTTAATAACATCTAAATTATGTTCAATAATAAGAACAGTATCACCATTATCAACGATTCTTTCTAATATCTTTAGAAGTTTCTTAATATCATGGGTATGAAGTCCTGTAGTTGGTTCATCTAAGATGAACAAGCTTTTGCCAGTTGCTTTCTTTTGTAATTCTTTAGCTAATTTAACACGGGCAGCTTCTCCGCCAGATAATGTTGGTGCTGGTTGACCTAATTGGACATAACCTAGGCCTACATCATGTAATACTTGAAGCTTATTTTTTACTTTAGGATGATTTTCGAAAAATTCTAAAGCTTCATCAACACGCATATTTAGAACATCATAAATGCTTTTATCTTTATATTTTATTTGTAAAGTTTCACGATTATAACGGGTTCCACCACATACTTCACGAGCTACATAAACATCGGGTAAGAAATGCATCTCTATTTTCTTAACACCATCGCCCCAACAAGCTTCACATCTTCCACCTTTAACATTGAAAGAAAATCTTCCCTTATCATAACCTCTTATCTTAGCTTCTTTGGTAGTGGCAAATATATCTCTAATATCATCAAAAACTCCTACATAAGTAGCTGGATTACTTCTTGGTGTTCTACCAATTGGGTTTTGAGTAATTTGCACTACTTTGTCAATATTCTCTATTCCTTTAATATTTTTATGTTTACCTGGTTTTAGTTTAGAACGATATAAATTAGAAGCGAGATATTTATATAATATTTCATTAATTAAAGTAGACTTACCACTACCGGATACACCGGTTACACAAACAAAAGTTCCTAAAGGAATTTTAACATTAATATTTTTTAAGTTATGTTCTTTGGCTCCATTAATAGTTAAGTATTTTTTATTTCCTTTACGTCTAATGTTAGGAATATCAATCTTATACTCTCCTGTTAGATATTTTCCCGTTAAGCTATTTTCATCATTCATTACTTCTTCTGGAGTACCGCAAGCCATAACTAAACCACCATTATCACCAGCTAAAGGTCCAATATCGATTAGATAGTCTGCTGCTAACATAGTATCAGTGTCGTGTTCAACAACTATTAGTGAATTGCCTAAATCACGCATTTTTAATAGTGAATCAATTAATTTGCGATTATCACGTTGGTGAAGGCCAATACTAGGTTCATCTAAAACATATAAGACACCGGTTAGTCTTGAACCAATTTGGGTAGCTAGTCTGATACGTTGGCTTTCACCCCCAGATAAGGTTCCAGCAGAACGAGATAATGTTAAGTAATCTAAACCTACATTCATTAAGAAATCTAGTCTTGAATTTATTTCTTTAATTAAGATATCTGATATTTCAGCTTGTTCTTTAGTTAATTTTAATTTACTTATAAATTCTTTTAAGTCTCTAATAGATAGATTGGTTACTTCAAAGATATTTTTCTTATTGATTAATACCGATAGAACACTCGGTTTTAAACGGGCTCCGCTGCAAGTTGGACATGGTAGTTCCATCATAAATCTTTCAATCCACTCTCTAATCCAACCACTTTTAGTTTCGATATATCTTCTTTCTAAATTGGTAATTATTCCTTCAAAGTAATCAGTAGTACTTCTAGTATTACCATTTTTGGATTGATAATTAAATTGTAATTGATCTGGTGAACCATAAAGAATAATATTTAATTCTTTCTTAGTTAAATCTTTGACTTTTTTATCTAAATCGATTCCATAATATTTAGATAAAGCATTTAATTGGGTAGTAATAATATTATTAGATTCATCAACGGTTATGGTAGTAATAGCTCCATCCGAGATAGATTTATTTTTATCAGGAATTACTAAGTCAACATCTATTTTATATTGAATACCTAACCCTTTACAATCAGGACAAGCTCCATAAGGAGCATTGAATGAGAATATTCTTGGTTCTAGTTCTTCAAGTGAATAGTCACAATATGGGCAAGCAAAGTTTTCACTGAAAAGTACTTCATTAGAACTTAAATCATCGATAATGACTTTTCCTTTACTTAGGCGAGTTGCTGTTTCAATGGCTTCATATAATCTACTACGAATAGTATCTTTAACTACTAATCTATCAACAATTACGTTAATATTATGTTTTTTATTTTTGTCTAGTTCTATTTCTTCAGATAAATCATGTAGTTCTTCATCAATTTTTACTCTAATAAAGCCTTCTTTTCTTAAATTTTCTAAAGTGTCTTTATGAGTTCCTTTTTCCCCTTTGATAAGAGGAGCGGCAATCATTATCTTTGTTCCTTCCTCATAAGATAATACTTTATTAACCATTTCCTCAATACTTTGGCTTTTGATTGGTACGTGGTGATTTGGACAATATGGAATACCAACACGAGCGAATAATAATCTTAAGTAATCATATATTTCCGTTACAGTACCAACAGTACTTCTTGGGTTATTATTAGTAGTTTTTTGATCGATACTGATACTTGGAGACAAACCTTCAATAGAGTCAACATCAACACGTTCAGTATTACCTAAGAATTGTCTAGCATATGCTGATAAAGATTCAACATATCTTCTTTGGCCTTCGGCATAGATAGTATCAAAGGCTAAGGAACTTTTACCTGAACCTGATACACCAGTTATTACAACTAATTTGTTCTTTGGTATCTCAATATCAATATTTTTTAAATTATTTACTCTAGCACCTTTTATAATTATTTTATCCATACAATTCACCTCTTCTTTTGTTCTCATGTATTATATCATTTCTGTTTTAAGATGTAAATTTTTTTTAAGCATTTTATTGCAATAGAAAAGGCATCCGATTGGATGCTACTAAATTTAAGTCTTTTATTTTATAATTTTTTATTTTTGATAATTTCTTCAAACATTTCATCTGTCGATGTTATCATATCAACATCAACTATAGTAGAAACTAACTCATTCTTATATCCCAAATTATATAAACATATAAAATTATCACATGATTTTTTATAAATATAGTTGTCTTCGTTATCAAGATCTATATCAAAAGTACTAATTATTTCTTGGTCATATGTAGCTAAAACTTCTTCTTTGATCTCATCTAAGCTATCATACTCATACACCATGAAAACTATTTCCCCTTTTTGATAAATGTAGGTATTTCTAGGATAAACGTAATTTTCGGTCCCTTTAGTTCCTTTTTTAAATTCTTGTTGTAACTCATAACCATTACTAGTCAAAATATTATCTATTTCTTTAGGGGTATTAATTAATTTTACAACAATTATTGTAATTACTATAGTTAGTATCAAAAATAAACCACTGATAATAAATAATTTCTTTTTATTCTTCATTTTTGTACCTCCAAACTGGTTAGCTATCCATTTTCAATTTCATTATATCACATTTTTTAATAAATTGATATCATTTTATTGAGATAGTAAATTTTATCTTTTTTTGATACTAGTAGCAAATTTGTTGGGAAAATCTTTCTTTGTTTCTTCAATCATTTTGGGAGTTACTTTACCTGTTGATAGTAATCTTTTCATTGTTTTAGCGTATATTTCGTAATATTGATTTGATGTCATGGTTTCAGGGCATTCGATTTGTTCTTCACATATTATTAAATAATGCTTATTACTTTCTTTATCGGTTATATCAGGATATATTGTTATGTTTTGGACTTCGTCGCTAAGATATTCTATTAAAGATGAGGGAGCTTCTCCTAAGTTTTCAGGAAATAAGTCATAGATGCATTTTTGTCTAAAGTTATTGCTATCTAGTTGTTTGGTAATGATATCCATATTAATTTTATCTTCATCTGTTGCTTCATCAAATTTATAATTACCTCTTAAATCAATATAGTTAGTAGCAATAGGCATCCATTTATTATTTAAAGATAATTCTTCATCAATTAATCTAGAAAAATCATTTTTAAAGATATTATTTTTCATATATATCTATCCTTTCTTAAATATAGTTAATTACCTACTAATAAGGATAATTAAATAGTAATAAAGATTATTAAGTATTTTAGTTCATAATTGATTTAATTTTTATTTTTATTCTTTGAATAGCATTATCAATACTTTTATCATCTTTATCTAGAATATCAGCAATTTCTTTATAACCAAATCCTTGAATTTTTAATTTGAAGACACATTCTTCTAAAGCTGTTAATTCTTTGCTGATATTAGCATACAATTCTTTAAATTCTTCATTGGATAAAAGTCCTAGCTCTGGATTTCCAGAATTATCTTTAATAAAGTCAATTAGATTAATATCACTATCATCTTCTAATGTTTCTAAAGGAATAGCTTCATTTAAGAACTTATATTTAGCTCGATTTTGTTTGGTTAGTTCACTCATTAATTGACGATCCATACAAACATTAGCAAAAGTATAAAAGCTTACATCATCATTTGGATTAAAGTTATGAATAGCTTCTTCGAAGCCAATTGTACATTCTTGAATGAGATCAGACAGTTCAATACCTTTATTACGAAGATACTTCATATATTTACAGGATTTTTTCTTGATTAAGGGTTGATATTTTTCATGAAGCAAGTTAATAGCATCTTCATTTAATTCTTGAGCTATACTAACTAATTCATAATCATTTAAATCTTCATAACGATTCATGGGCACCTCGAACTTACTATTTGAGATAAAATAATTCCACATGATACAGAAGCATTTAAACTATTGATTTGTCCACTCATTGGAATAGTGGCGATAAAGTCACAATTATTTTTAATTATTTTAGACATTCCTTTGCCTTCATTGCCAATAACTAGGCAGATTGGCATATTATAGTCTAGTTTAGTATAGTCAGTTCCTTGCATGTCAGTGCCAACGATCCAAAAACCATTCTTTTTTAATTTTTCTAGAGTACTAGCTAGATTAGGAACACGAATGATAGTAGTATATGAAATAGCACCAGCAGAAGTCTTGATAACGGTTCCAGTTATTCCAACGCTACGATCGTTAGGAATAATAATACCATCAATACCTAGAGCTTCACATGTTCTAATAATAGCGCCAAAGTTATGCGGATCCTCTAAGTGATCTAGCATTACAACTAAAGGATTGGCTTTATTCTTTATTTTGTTAAAGAACTCTTCCAAGGTATAAGTTTTAGCTTCTTCTACTTCTAAAATTATCCCTTGATGTAATCCATCAACTTTTCCATCTAGAACTTTATTATCAACAAAATTTATTCTAATATTTTTTTCCTTTAAATCATCAATAATAGTCTGATCTTTAAATTTTTTACTAATGTAAGCTTTTAGGATTGGTTCATTAGTATTTAATTTTTCTTTGGCAACATTTTTACCATATATATACATTTATTTCACCTCGATTTGGTTTAATATTTCAGTTAGTCTATCGTGCTTATTAGATAGATATAAATAGCCAATTAAAGCTTCAAAGCCAGTTGAATATTTGTAAGTAACAATATCGGTATGTTTAGGATGACTATTTCGTTTATTATTTCTTCCTCTTCTTATTATGGCTAATTCTTCTTCAGTTAAATAATTTTTAACCATTAAATCCTTTAAAATACTAGCTTGTCCTTTAGCGGATACATAAATAGTAGCTTCTTTAGTTAAGTCTTCTACTTTAGCAATGCCTTGCTTAATTAAGTGTTCACGAATATATACTTCATAAATAGCATCTCCTAGATATGCTAGAGTAATAATGTTAATAGTATTAATGTCCACGATGTTTTCTCCTAATTTTTTCAAGCGTTTTGGTTCTAGTATTTGTTTTTGTTTTTTTTAATTTCTCATCATGATAACAAGATAAACATTCAAAATAGGCTTTTTCAGGAGTATAACTAGGATGATACATTATAGTCCAATGCATAGTTCCGAAACCTTCAGCAAAGACAGTCCATATTTTATCATGTTCATAAGTTTCTTCCTTATAAGCAATACCTTTTTCTTCAATATAATGAATCATATCTTCTTTCGTAATTTTAAAATTTCTAATTATTTGGGCTATTTTTTTATCGATATCTTTTTTATAGACTTCATAAAATTTTCCTTCTGATACTCTTAATGGTTCATATTTATTTTTTTCTTGAAGTAATAAAAGGGCTAATAACTTGTCGGGATAAGGCCTGCGGCCAGTTTGATAAAATACTTCTAAATAATTATCATAAATAGATTGTAAAGTATTTTGGTTATTTACTTCTTCTTTAATTAAAGCTTTAATATCACTCATATTTAGATTTAATTTATATACTTTGTTAAAATCATTAATCATTTGTTTAGTTCTAATGAAGCCTTTAGTTTTAGTAGTATTTTTAGAATATATTAAATTTATAGAGGCTAAAATAATAATTATTTTCTTAATATCCATATTTCTTCGATAATTGGTAATAACTTTTTCTAATTCAGAATAATCTAAATAACTAGGTTGCTTTTTGGTTATTACATTATAGATATGGATTAGAGTGGTATTCTTCTTTTTATTGGGTAAAATGTCATTTAATCCTGAAATATCATGGGCTTTTACTCTCCCAAACTCATCAAAATAGATAATAGCTCTTTCATAACGCTTATGCTTATTAGGTAAATATATGCAATAAATTACTTTACATTCTTCGTTTTGTTTAGAAAAATACCAATTAGAACTACTATAATTAGCATTTAAAGTATTGCTTTCTTTGGGGGTTAAGTTTATTTCTTTTTCTAAAAAGTATTTCGTTTGGGGCGTTAATATTTCTACTTTATCATCTTTTTCTAATAATTCATTATGGTATTTTTCTTCATAATAATTGGCTATTTTCTCGGCTAAAGCTTTTATTTCCTCTTTATTCATATAAAACTTTGGATATGAAGAATTAGTCTTTTCGATTTTACTATCATACCAATCAGTAAATTTTTCGTAATTTTTTTCAAGTTCTGTCATGTGTCTTTCCTCTTTTCTAAATTAAGTTAGTTCTTTGATATGGTTTTATATTTTTAGGGGTATAAATAGTTACCGTTATTTCTTTAGTAAATTTGATGAATCCTAGACCTGGTAAGACAATGTCTTGATTATTAGTTAAAGAATACTTATGGGGAATTAAATCCTTTAAAGTATTATTTTTTTCTGAGATAAAGCTTGATGTTATTGTTGGGGCGGTATAGATTACAAAACTATTTTGAGTAGTAGTTTCATAATCAATTCTTGCTAAGGTATCAATTAAGATACTACCCTTCCCGCTTACTTGGCAACTTCTTGGTTTAATTTCTTTTTTGGGGGTAATTTTCTTTAAGACTTTAGGTGGCAATATATTAGCATAATTGCCCTCATCAATTAAGCCTGGAGTATCAATTAATTTTAAGTTATTTAAATTTACTTCTACTTTATCTAAGGTAGTTGAAGGATACATACTAACAGTAATCGTTGGTTTTAATTCATTTGAATAATTCGTTATTAGTTTGTTTAGTAAAGTAGATTTACCTGAATTAGTATTGCCAATTAGATAGATATCTTTACCATTAGAATATTTATTTAGAGCTTGATATAGGTTATCAATATGATAATTTTTTAAACTAC
Source organism: Bacilli bacterium (assembly GCA_017480975.1). Classification (GTDB taxonomy): domain Bacteria; phylum Bacillota_I; class Bacilli_A; order RF39; family UBA660; genus RUG11198. The sequence continues at coordinate 7,543 of JAFURK010000005.1, read as the reverse complement.
TTATACAGATAATATCTATAAAACTAGGATATGTTTCTTTTAATTTAGTTATTATTTTTTGTTCTTTGGTTGATTTAGGTAAGATATCATATTTGGTTAAGACTAATAATATATTAGGAAAGTTGAGAAGATTAGATAAATTTAGTGATAATATGTCAGCAACATAGACAATAAGTGCATTCTTAGGAATGCTAGTGATAATTTGTTCATAGTCTTTATTATCTAGAGATACAGTATTATATTCACCATAGTTTTTTAGTCTAAAGCATCTTTCACAGATTTGATTTTCTATATTGGTGGTATATCCTAAAGCATTTTTATTTTCAGTTTGTATGGTTATACCACAACCTTGGCATTTACTCATAATAGTCTCCTTTTATTAAAATTTGTTTTTGGGCTAATTTCTTGAAGCTAATTTGTTCCATTAAACGAAAGATTTTAGTGAAAATAAAATCTTCTTTACTTAAGGGATCAATTAGACATGTCATTATACCTACTTTGTTGCCACCTAAGATATCAGTAAATAATTGATCACCAATAATACATACTTCATTTTTAGAATATTCATATTTAGATAAAATCTTCTTAAAATTAGCGGGCAATGGTTTTTTAGAATTAGGATGACATATCACACCTAATTTGCTAAAGGGGGCTAATCGTTTTTTATTAGAATTTGAAAATATAATTACTTTAAAACCCATTTGTGTTAATTCCAAAAATAATTTTTTTAATTGTTTAGTGGGCTTTTTTTCTTTATAGCCAACACAAGTGTTGTCTAGGTCAAATAATAAACATTTTATCTTCTTATCTTTTAATTTTTTATAATCAATCGTATAAATACTTTTTTGATACATTTGGGGAGTTAATAATTCCAATGTAGGTCACCTCTTCATTTAATTTTTTGTACCGAATAAATGATATCATATAAAAAAATGGATGTCAATTGTTCTAAAAATAATACTTTTTTATAAAATTTTAGTAGAGGTGGATGATGTTTTTGGAGTTTTTAAGTATGCTATTAAATAATTCATTTTTTATGGGTTCTTATTCAAATGAAGTATTTCCCGAACCTTTATCTAGCGAGGAAGAAAATGAATGTATACAAAAAATGAAATGTGGGGATAAAGAGGCTCGGAGTAAGTTGATTGAGCATAATTTAAGGTTGGTTGCCCATATTGTTAAGAAGTTTGAATCTAATGGTCAGGATGTAGATGATTTGATAGGAATTGGTACCATTGGTTTAATAAAAGGAATTGACACTTATTCTTTGGATAAAAAAGTAAAACTCACTACTTATGCCGCAAAGTGCTGCGAGAATGAGATTTTAATGCATTTTAGAAGTAATAAGAAAAATGCTAGAAATGTTAGTATATATGAAGGGATTAGTTTTGATAAAGAAGGCAATGAAATAACAATTTTGGATATTTTAAAAACAAAAGATCCTGATTATTTGGAAGATATTTATGTTAAGGATAATATTATTCTATTGAAAAAATATTTAGGAATTTTAACAAAACGAGAAAGAGAAATCATAGATATGCGCTACGGATTAGGAGGAATAGAAGAAAAGACTCAGAAAGATATTGCTAAAAAGTTAGGAATTAGTAGAAGCTATGTTTCAAGAATTGAAAAAAGGGCTGTTACAAAGATATTAAGAGAGTTTATTAGAAATAAGAATTATAGTGAATAAATTGCTTATCAGTATTTTTGATATATAATAAGTCTTTGGTTGAGAATGAGGAAATACTTAGTATAGATTCCCTATTCTTTTTTTATGTTATGTGATATAATTTTATTGATAGATAGTAGGTGTGTTATGAAGTTTAAGAAGTTTTTTAGTTTATTTTTTTTGTGGATAATAATTGTTTTTTCAGCAATTTTATTGTCATTTTCACATTATTTAAATAAATATTTTAGTATACTTTATTTTGAACAGTTAATGTATAATTTTCTTAATATGCAAAATTTAAATATTATTTCAATTAGTGATTCGGTTAGATATGTTATCATTGGAACATTTGTTTCTTTATCATTTATATCTTTACCATTAATAGCTGGAAAAGTTTTTACAAGTTTTAAACTTCAATTCAAGATTTTTAATAAAAATATTAAATTATTTCCATTTTCCTTGAAATGGTATTCTATTTTTATTTTAATATGCGCTATATTATGTTTTTTTAGACAGATTGGAATTAAAGATTATATTTTAAACCAATTTTCAAAAACAAATATCTATGAAGATTATTATGTTAGCTATGAAGATGGTATGGTTGATTTTCCTGAAAAAAAACGAAATTTAATTTATATTTATATTGAATCATTTGAAAATAGTGTTTTTTCTATAGATAATGGTGGGTTAAAAAAAGAAAGCTATGCTCCTAATTTGGAAAAAATGGCAACTGATTCTGAATACTTAAATTTTTCTAACAATGATAAAATTGGTGGATTTAAAACTATGACTGGTACTAATTGGACTGCTTCAGCTATGGTGGCACAAACAGCTGGAATCCCTATCTATATCAATACTAAAAACGATAAGAATGAGTATTTAAGTGGTGCGGTTTCGATTGGAGAAATTTTAAAGAATAATGGCTATAATAATTATTTAATGATGGGTTCAGATGCTGATTTTGCGGAAAGAAGAAATTATTTTAGTGAACATGGAAATTATGAAATTCTAGATTATCAGCAAGCTAGATTAGCACGATTAATTCCTTATGATTATTTTGTTTGGTGGGGATATGAAGATAGTAAGTTATATGAATTAGCCAAAAATAAACTAACTTATATTTCCCAAAGTGATGAACCATTTAATTTCACGATGCTAACAGCTGATACACACTATTTTGATGGTTATACTGATGACAGTTGTCCTAAAGTTTTTGATAATAATTATGCTAATAGTTTTTATTGTATGGATTTACAACTATCACAATTCATTAGTTGGATTAAAGAACAAGATTTTTATGAAAATACTACTATTGTTATTGTTGGTGACCATTTAGCGATGAGAAGTGATGTTTTTGCGACGAATGATTCTAATTATACGAGAACAATTTTTAATTTGTTCATTAACTCCGAAATAAAAGTTGCTCAAAATAAAAATAGAAATTTTACGGCTTTTGATATGCTACCTACTACGTTGGCATCAATTGGATGTTCGATTGACGGCGAAAGATTAGCACTAGGAACTAATTTATTTTCTAATGAAAAAACTCTAGCCGAAGAAATAGGTTATGAAAATTTTAATAACGCATTACGAAAAAATTCTAATTATTATAAACACAATATATTATATAAAAAAAACTAGTAAGTAATCTGAATTTGGGAATTCAATACTTATTAGTTTTCTTTTTTATTGTTCAGTTTTTAATGTTAGTTTTTTAGTTTTAGCCTTAGTTGTTTGATAACATCTTTCTTCAATAGCGTCCATTAGGATGTCAAACTGTCTTTTATTTTGAATATACTTTAAATGAGTAAAGCCATTATTTTCATTTTGAGCAAAAATAGATAAATTAAAATTAATTAAAGATAGTTCTCTTTTTATGAAATATTGTTGTTGCTTTTCGCTTATTTGAAGTGGTAAATAAACCGTTAAATAGTGTTTGTCATTTTGATTAGCATATAACATTGTAATAAAACCATGTTCTGCTAGATGATATGCCATCTCTTGACTACTTATTGAAGTGAATACTTCAGGAATTGATAAGCCAGTTACATTAATAAATTCTCTAAAACCTTCTTTATGACTATTTTCACATTTTTTAGCGTATGTTTTTAAGTCATACATATTCTCATTTGGAATAATTATTACTTTTTTTTGTTGCATTTTTTGTTTCATTTTAAATCACCTTTTCTTTATGTTTATATTATTTGATGTAATCACAACTAGAACACTTTATACCACTTTTTGATTCGACTAATAATTCTTGGCAATTCGGACATAAACTACCGGTTGGTTTATCCCAGGAAGCAGTTTTACATTTTGGATAGTTATTGCAACCAAAGAATACTTTTCCTTTACGAGTCGTTTTTGAAACTATTTTGCCGTCACAATGAGGACAGTCCATAATTTCGATTGTTTCTTTTTGGCTTTCATTTGGTTTAATATATTTACAGTCTGGATAATTAGAGCACGCTACAAATTTACCATATCTACTTTGTTTGATAACTAATGGGCTATTGCAATTTGGACATAATTCTCCGGTTTCCTCAGGGGCTTTCTTTTCCATATTTTTGAAAGCAACTTCTACTTTTGGTTCAAAGTCATTGTAAAATCGATCTAATAAGTTATACCAAACTAAGTTGCCATCAGCAATTTTATCTAAATCATCTTCCATCTCTTTTGTATATTTAACGTTGATAATATCTTTAAAGAACTCTTGTAGTTTGTCAGTTATTTCAATACCAATTTCAGTTGGATTGAATTTTTTATCTTCGATAGTTACGTAAGCTCTTTCTTTAAGGGTATCAATAGTTTTAGCATAAGTAGATGGACGACCGATTCCTAATTCTTCCATTTCTTTAATAAGCTTACTTTCGGTATATCTAGCTGGTGGTTTGGTTTCGTGTTCAGAATATTCAATATTCTCAGATAGCAGCTTATTATTTTCAGTTAGGGATGGTAATATTTTATCTTTAGAGTCTTCATATTTAGCATATACTTTTAAATATCCATCAAAGATTAATATCTGGCCGGTAGCTTTGAAACGATAATCATTATTATATAAAGTTACGCTGGTAGCTTCTACCTTTGCATCTTTCATTAAAGAAGCTAAAGCTCTATAATAGATTAAATGATATAATTTGTATTCATCGTTAGATAAGTATTCTTTAATATCTTCAGGGCGACGATTAATACTAGTTGGACGGATGGCTTCATGGGCATCTTGGACATTTTCAGTTTTCTTTGAAGGCTTGACGTATCCAACATATTCCTTACCATAATTTTCATTGATATAAGCATAAGTACTTTTAATAAATTCATCACTCATACGAATAGAGTCAGTACGCATGTATGTTATTAAACCGACAGTTTCGTCTTTTAAAGAAATACCTTCATATAGTTTTTGGGCTACTGACATCGTTTTTTTGGAAGTGAAATTTAATTTAGATGAGGCTTCTTGTTGAAGTGTTGATGTAGTAAATGGATATTTGCTTTTCTTATCTTTTTTCTTTTTATCAATGGCTTCGATTAGAAATTCGTTATCAAGCTGATTTAATATTTCTTGGGCATGACTTTCTTCTTTAATTTCAATTTTTTCGTTTTTATAGGTTGATAATTTGGCTTCAAAATCTTTAAAGTAAGCGTCTACTTCGTAGTATTTTTCAATATTAAAGGCTTGGATTTCTCTTTCTCGATCAACAATCAGCTTTAAGGCTACGCTTTGAACACGACCAGCTGATTTACCTTCAGTCTTTGATTGCATTAATTTACTTAGTCTAAAGCCAATGATTCGATCTAATATTCTTCTAGTTTCTTGAGATTTTACTAAGTCATCATCAATTTTTCTAGCTTTAGAAAAAGAGTTTAAAATAACATCTTTAGTTATTTCGTTAAAAACAATTCTTTGATAATCTGTGTCCTTCAAACCTAAGGTATCATATAAGTGCCATGAAATAGCTTCTCCTTCACGATCGGGGTCGGTTGCTAAATAAACAAAGTCTGAGTCTTTAACTTGTTTTTTTAATTCAGTTACTAATTTTTTCTTTCCTTTGATAATTTTATAATCTGGTTTATAGTGATCTTCTAGGTCAACACCAAAACCGTATTTTCCTGATGTTGATAAATCTCTAATATGACCTAGAGATGATACTACTTTATAATCTTTACCTAAGTATTTTTCAATTGTCTTACTTTTACTTGGGGATTCCACGATTACTAGTTTTTTGCTCAAAATAATCCCTTTCCTTTCTTGTTACATTATATACTAAACTAGTTGGTGTTTGTCAAGTGATTTGTTTCTATTTGACAGTTTAATGATGAAAAGAAATTTTATTTAATTAGAATACTTCATTCGATTTTTCTTTAAATAGAAGTATTTTTTGGCATTAAAAAAAGCCCAATCATAGATGTTTACCTATTTTTGGGCATAAAAAAATATTGGCAATTTCCTATTTTCTTATCCTTATTGTATAAGATATTACAAAGAATTTGGGTGCTACTAGGGTGCTGTAAATTTCTTTAGTTTTTTTTAATTTGTTACCATTTATATTTAATTTCTTTCTATTCTTCCCATTCAGTATACTTAGAGAAAAATGAAAAAATTCTATTACTCATATCAGAAGTTTCTTTGTCAAATATTGGTGTTCCTACTAATCCTATACTAGTTTCAGCAATTACACCATTTCTTACAAAGCCACTAAAAGAATAATTAATTTTTGTACCTTTATATTCAACAATAATATCATACATGGTAGCCCATTCTCCTGTTCCATTTATATAACTTTGATATAAATATTCATGTGAAAGAAATTTTAACCCCTCATCCTCAAAATATTTTAATTTGCATATAATACCAGGTTCAGATAAACGCTCTCCATTTTTTCTTTGTTCTTTATATTCATCACATTTATTAACATCTTCTATTAATGTATCTTCTACTTGTCCTGTATTATATGATTCAAATTCCATTTCCTTAATAGTTTCATAATCATAATTTTCTAAAGCTACAAAGAATTTATCTAATATTTTTTTATTACTATAAGAATACCAATTTATATTATCATTTTTATTTACTTGATTATATGTTAAGTACATTCCAAAAATTAACAATACATAAAAAATTAAAAGTATTATTATTATAATTAATAATTTTTTCTTTTTCTTTTTTTCAACTGATATATATTGTTTTACTGATTTTAATAAAATATCTTCTGATTTATCTATTTCTAGTTTTTCTATATCCTCTCCAGATAATAATTCATTGATACTAATATCTAATATAGAACTTAATTCTTTTAATAATGAAATATCTGGGCAACAAATTCCTCTTTCCCATTTACTTACTGCTCTATCAGTAATAGAAAGTTTTTCTGCTAATTCTTTCTGTGTTAGATTTTTTTCCTTTCTTTTTTGTTTTATAAACTCTCCTACTTTTTTTACATTCATTTAATCCTCACCTCTATTTTAGAATAGCATACTTACTATAAAAATACGACAAACCAGTGGTTGAGTTTGTAAAAAATTAGCATTTTTATCTAAATTTTAAATCTACATAATTAGAAAAAATTCGTGGGTGCTACTGAACTAAATTAACAAAATTGCTTGTGGGTGCTACTTGGGTGCTACGATAAGAATTTTTAGTGAATTTTAAGAATTTTAATACAAAAAAAAGCCCAATCATAGATGTCTACCTATTTTTGGGCATAAAAAAATATTGGCAATTTCCTATTTTTGCGATTACGCTATCGTCGGCGTTAAAGTGCTTAACTTCTGTGTTCGAGATGGGTACAGGTGAGCCACTTTGCTATTTTCACCAATATAATTATTTTTCTATTTTATCATAATTGTTCTCTGAAAACAAGATAATGTGGTTCCATC
>JAFURK010000004.1 GCA_017480975.1 Bacilli bacterium | reverse complement strand
TGAATAATTGCAATATCTAAAAATGTAACATTTTCATTTAAAATTAACTAACATATACTTTAAATATTATTTTGATAATGTAACATTTTCACTAAAAATTAACTATTTAAAAATGTAACATTTTCATTTAAAATTCACACTATTTAGGGGGTTATTATTTTAAAATGCTTAGGATTATTTTTTCTTAAAATTAAAGTTTATTCTAATATTTATTGTAAATTCCAAAATTTAACTTTATCTTTCTTTAGTATTTTGGTTTTGCCTACTAGGCTTTCATTGTGCCAATTTGGGCATCCTGTTTCTAAAGAATAATCTTCTTTAGAAAGATAAGTTTTTTGGCAATCACTTTTAGCACAATTAAAACAATTTTTATCTATTTCGGAAATTATATTTATGTGATCACGCGTGGTCAATTCAGAAGCTATTTTTTCATAAAAGGTTGTCGCACTACCAAAAAGTCGATTTAAAACTTCATCTAGACTAATATAGGTGTCATTTGGATTGTTATTTTTATGAATGTCTAATTCTACTTTTATTTTTTTAAATTCATGAATTATTGAATAAATAAATTGTTCATTCCAAATAACTTTTAAAAAATCACTGTCTTCGATATCTTTTTTATAGAAGGTTTCTATTCTTGATAAGTTTAATTCCATAAATTTAGTTGGAAAAATAGTATTACCAGCACAATAAAAATCTTGTTGTCCTAATTCACTTTCTATTAATCTAAATTTGGGTAAATAATTAGAAAAGCTTAAATAATCCATAACTGATTTGATTAAATTAAATTCTTCATAGGTTATGTATGGTTCATTGTAGTATTCTATTTTTACTTTTAAAACGACCGCAATGATGTATTCTTTATATATATGTATAATTTTGTTAGTTGATGTATTTTTAGTCATAAAATCCTCCTTTGCTATAGTATATTTTTTTAGTTAATTTTTTATTATTTTAGAAAAATAAATTTAAGTATTTTTATTAAATTATTTTAATTCAAATGTTATTTTTCCTTTGCCATGATTAGAGGTAATTGTGGCAATGGCTCCATTGATAATAGTCATTCGCGGTGAGACATGGCCGATATCGGCATTAATAATAATAGGAATATTTAATTCATTTAAGGAGTGCTTAATAGCGTCCGTCAATGATATGTCATAATAACTAGATTCCGTCGCACTTCTTCCAAAGATTATGCATTTAGCGTGATTAAACCAACCGTTGTCTTTAAATTTGTGAAGGGTACGAATAAGTTGCTCAGATGAGAATTCACAATTATCAAAATACCAGATAATACCATCTCTTTTGTATTTTTCGATAAAGTTCTTAGTATTATCAAAACGAGTTCCAAATAAGTCATTTAAGCAATCGATACAACCACCGATGATACGGCCGGTTACTTGGATAGTTGGTTCATTATTTATATTTTGCCAGTATACTGGCTCTGTTAATACATAAGGTTCATCACCTCTTTTATATTCTTGATAGTTTTTTTCATATTTGTCAAAACTAGTTTGAGTTAAGAGGGTTCCTTGTAAGATTTCGATATTATTTGTTAAAGATGGATGCCATGGATTCATTCCAAAGTCACCAAAGTTATTGCCATAGATAGTAGCAATATCTAGTGTTGTTGTTATTATATATAGTAAACTAGTTGGATCAGAATAACCTTGGATCCATTTGGGGTTATTTTTGATAATATTAAAATCAATATGAGGTAATATTTCTAATAGAAAGTCACCGCCGGCTGCGCAGATAATTGCTTTAATAGAATTATCTTGGAATAGGTTTATTAATTCTTTGGCTTGTTCGTTACTACTGCTACTCTTTCCTTTTATACTAGTTCTGACATTAGCGGTTTCTTTTACTTTAAAACCATGATTATTGATATTTTTTATGGCTGAATTTAAGCGATATATTTTTTCTTTTCTAGTTATACCATCTGATGGTGCAGTTATACCGATGGTATCATTCGTATTAATAAATTTTGGATATATCATTTTATCGTTCCTTTCATTATTATAAAAGATACAAGCTGTTTATAAATTATCAAAGCTTGTATCTATTTCGTAGTTAGTAATAATTAGTTCTTCAACATTTCCTCTTTTAGTTCCTTTTGAATTAATACTTCTTTTGGCTTCAATAATATGGATATTATAATCTTTATATAATTCATTTATTAAAGTGGTATTATGATTTGATAGCATTACGTAGACACCACGAGAGTCTAATTCTTTAAATACTTTGGCTAAACGTCGTTGTTCTTCTTTGCCAAAGCCTTCTTCTGTATAACTATTGAAAGTCTTAGTGTCAGAGTCATATGGGGGATCGAAATAGACAAAGTCGCCTTTTTGGGCCGTCTTAACGCTTTCTTCGAAATCGATTGATTGAATAGTTACATCATTCATATTTAGATACATATGGATAGTAAGGAGATTTTCACCATCATAGGTATTGACTTTTTTATTTTTGTTAAAGGGAACGTTGAATTGGCCTTTACTGTTAACGCGATATAAGCCGTTAAAACAAGATTTATTTAGGTATAAAGTACGAGCGGCTTTTTTGTAGTCACTTAGGCGGTTAAATGATTTTTCTTTATCTTTATTTCTTATTTCGTAATAAAATGCTTCGGAATGGTTGGCTTCGTATTGGTTTAAGACCTTGCACATTTTAGTATATTTGTCGTGATCACATAAGACTTGATAGACGTTCATTAATTCTTTGTTAGAGTCATTAATAATGGCTTTTTTGGGGGCAAGTTCAAAGAATAGGGCTCCGCCTCCTATAAATGGTTCGTAGTAACAATTATAGTTAGTAGGAATATATTGTTTTAGTTTGTCTAAAATTTGGCGTTTGCCGCCAGCCCACTTTACGAATGGTTTTCCTTTTATCATGTTTATCTTCCTCATTTCTAATTTTCTCAAACATTATAGCATGAATTTATTTGAGTTGTAAATTTAATTAACTAGGAATAGTCTTTTTAAGTACTTTTTGGTATAAAATGCTTAATGTTTTAGGAGTTTTTTTAATTTGTTGTTGATGGTAATACCGAATACTTCCTTGATGTTTTCGTTTTTGTAATTGATGTATAAATAGATTAGGAAGCTAACTAGGCCATAGATGGCTAAGATTGGAATTTGAATTAGGCGGCCGTCTAATGTGGTTGGTATTACTAGTTTCATTAATTGGATTGTACCGATAAATATTAGCCATGAAAAGATATATTTTGGTAGGCGATTAACAGTACTAGTAAATTTGAATTGGTATTTTTTGTTTAAGATACGTAAGCTAGTGATAATCGATAAGGTATAACCGATTAGGGCGGCAGTTATTGCACCGTAACTGGCGTTCATGCCTAATTTATCAAATAACAGCATTAATGGGATGTCTAAAATGGCATTAGTGGCTAAGCCGATTAAAACGGTTGTTATTACTAATTTGTATTTATTAATTCCTTGAAGGGTATTGATTATAATTGTATAGAAGCCTCCGAATAAGGCAGTATAGACAAAATATTTGTAAACTAATGGACCGTAGTAGCTGTTACCATAGAATAAAGTCCAAATTGGTTCGACTAATAGGGATAGAAAAATGGTCATTGGTACTATTATTAGAAGGACGCAGCCGATGGCTTTGTTGAATTTATCGTTGACATCATTCATATTTTTTTGGGTAAAGCTTGTTACGATATTGGGAATTAGACTGGTAACTAAACCGGTTGAAATGGCTAAGATAATGTTATTTAGTTTAATTCCCCAGGTGGTATAGACACCGATTACTGATTCGATGGTATCAGTATTTAAATGTAGTAAATCAGACATGGTACGTGATAATAGAATCATATCAATGGTAGTGTAAAGGTTATTTACTAGGCTTATTAAGATAAAAGGGATTGAATACATAAATATTTTTTTGGTAATTTCTTTTTGGGAAATTAATTTTTCGTCTGGGGCAGCAGTAATGTTTTTGGGTAGTAGGTTGGCTTTCTTTATCTTGCGGTTGAGGTAAAAATAAGCGATTAATCCTCCAAAGAAGGCGGCGGATACAGATGTTCCAACAGCGTATTTTAGAGGAAGTTCGAAGATTTCCATACATAGGTAACTGCCGATTAAGATAATTAAGACTCTTACTACTTGTTCAATTACTTGACTGATAGAATATGGGGTTATATATTTGTGGCCTTGGAGGAATCCTTTGGTAACGCTTAGGAAAGGTACAACGAGGATGGCGAAAGATACCATTCTGATGACGAAGGCAATATCTTCGTAAGTGTTACCACCAGTTTGACTGCCGATTATTAGCTTACCTATCTGCGGAGCGAAGATGAATAAGGCTAGAAAAATAATCACAGAAATAATTGAAATTATTCTTAGAGATATTTTATAGGTATCTGATATTGCTTTTTTGTATCCTAGGGCGTTGTATTCGCTAGTGATTTTACTGATAGCAAAAGGAAAGCCGGCACTTGAAATGCTTAGAAATAATTGATAAATCGTGTAGCCGTAGCCGTATAGGGCGCCGCCTTGTTCACCGATAATGGCATTAAATGGTATAACATAAATAATTCCAATGACTTTAACGAGAATAATTCCTAATGTTGCAACAATTGTCCCCTCAATAAAACTATTTTTTTTCATTTTTTCTCACCTCACTATTATTTTTTTATGATTAAAATGCTTAAAAAAATTATACTATGAATTAAAGTTTTTAGCAATAATCTTGTCTTTATTTTTTATATATGGGTGGGCTTGATAATATGATTATTTTATTTAAGGGTGTATCCATAAGCATGATAATGATATATTTTTTGGGGGGATGCTTTATTATTCAACAAATCAATAAAAAACTTGAGAAATTTTATTAAATCCCAAGTTATTCATATAATATATATCAATTTAATTATTTTAATGATATAAATAAAGCTATAACAAAATAAGCTACACCTAACAACATCGTTAAACGACTGATAAATAGTTCAAAGCCACGCTCTTTTCTGTTTGCAAATAAATCAGAATTTCCGCCTTGAATAATTTGGCCAGCTGATTCCGCCTTACCGCTTTGTAATAATACAATAATAATTAATAAAACTGAAATAACCAATAATGCTACTTCCATCATATTCCTCCTGTCGACGTTAATTATAGCACATTATTACTAATCAAACAACTATTTCAATAAATTTTTCACTTTTTTTCAAAAAAGTGTTGACAGGAGGATTAAATATTGCTATAATTTTAACTGTCGATGGGGAATTAGCTCAGCTGGCTAGAGCATCACGCTTGCACCGTGGGGGTCAAGGGTTCGAATCCCTTATTCTCCACCATTTATTTTTTTCGGGAAGTGGCTCAACTTGGTAGAGCATTTGGTTTGGGACCAAGGGGTTGCAGGTTCAAATCCTGTCTTCCCGACCACGAAAAATTTACTACTCTAAAAAGAGTAGTTTTTTTGTGGTCGGATTTCCTGCAACTCCCTTGGTCTTTACTTATATTTAGCGTTATTATGTATATATTAGTCTACTATATATATTATTTTGAGCCACTAATCTTTAATATTTGGAATTAATCTGGTTATTTCATTTTCTTGACTCCCCCACGTGTGCGATAAAGATTTTTCCTAATTATATATATAATTCCCCATTCTAAATTGAACGGGGAATTGTTATTTTAATGGGCTGTTAGCAGTTTTATCTATAATAATCAAATATTTTAAATAAATCTTCTTCTTTAATCGCGAAACTAATTCCACTTGAATTAACTTCACCGTATCTTTCTTTGGTGTAATTGTTGCCTATTTTTATTTTAATTTTAATAAAACCTTCTTCTAGGGCTTTGATGAAATATGCAAAGCTCCTTAAAATATAGATATTCATTTTGTAATATTTGAAACTTTCAATACCATCTATCTTATTGGTCCATGCGTTGATAACGGCTAAGACACTTAATTTTCGATATAGTTTTTCTTTTAGTATACTAAATTCCCAATAAGTACTCTCGTCAATTAAAACTTTATTCCAATCATAGATACACAAGATTAATTTTTCTTTTTCCTTATCTAGTTTTAATTTAAAATAATAAAATAAACCTACTTTTGTCATTTTGGTTGCTGATACGGCTGTATTGAGTCTTTTCAGATTTTTATCTATTTTGTCGGGATAGCCATATTTATCTCGTAGTCTTTTTACTTCAAAATCGCTTTCTCCTTTTGGGACGGCATTAAATAAACTAATTAGTGATTTACTGTAGGCTCGTCTAGTTTTTATTTCAATTGTGCCAAAGTCCGGCAATTCTGATTGATCTTCATCTTTGCCTAATAAAGCCTCGAATGTTGCACCAACGCCAGTACTTCCTCCTCTTATACCTTTTACGTATCCCATACTTTTTATCTTTAAGAAATTTTTTTGTAAATTTCTAATATCTTCTTCTACTTTTCTTTCTGTCATTATTACATTCTCCTTTGTTTTATTGCTTATTTTGGTTAATGAGGTATATTATTTCTATTCACTCCATTTAATTTTTTAGTAGTCTTTTCGTTTATTTTGTCATTCTTATTATTAATATCCCTCTACTTATATTATTAGAGATAACTTTTTTTAATCCTTTTTATTTTTGAAATTTATTCATTTTTTTATTTAGATTTTATTTTTTCAAAAATAGGCTCATTTTTTTTAGTATAAACATATAATAAATTGAAACTAAAAACTTAGGAGGAATAAATTTATGGATGATAGAGATATGTACTATAGTGGTTATAATTACGGGGGGTTTACGCCATTAAATCAGATGCCGAATCAAATGCCTGCGATGATGCCGAGTCAAACACCAATGAATCCTACACAAATGCCGATGACGATGTCAAATAATACTTATGCTAGTAGTCAATTTAATGATATGACTGAACGAATTAGTCGGTTAGAGCGTCAAGTAAAGCGACTTGATCAAAGGCTTACGAGGATAGAAACTCCTTATGCTAATGTAAATAATCTAAATTCTGAGCCTGATAATAATATGTATATGATGTAGCTTTAAATATTAAAATTAGTAATGTATACATAGATGTTGTATAAGCATTTTGAGTAAATAAAAATTACCTCATTAAATTAATCGTAGAGGTAATCTTTTTTTGGTTAGAATGCTTAAATTTATTTTTCTAGTTATAGTTATATTCCGGTAATTATTTTTCGTTTTTTTAACCATAATTTGCGTGTCATATCGAATGGAATTACTGTCATGGCCATTAGGATAGTAAAGATAAATTCTTTTGGAGTAAGACCGGTGGTGCGAAATAAACTTCCCCCATAATAAATCATGCCAATTTGAACTACCATGATAAAGCCGATAACGGCAATAAATACTTTATTTTTGAAAATGTTTCCGAGTATATTCAACCTAACTGTCCTGGCATTAAAACTATTAAAAATACTGATAAAGATAAACATACCGAAGAAGGCGGTCATTAAATATTTGTTATCGATACTGTAGCGAAATATTCCATTTACCCAACTGCTTTTTAAGAAGAAGATACATAATATTGTTGAATATAGGCCCGTAATCATTATTTCATGAAACATATAGCTGTTAATAATAGCTTCATCTCTTTTCTTAGGTTCTTCTTTCATATATTCTTCAAGTGGTGGTTCGTAAGAGAATGCTAAACCGGCTAGGGTATCCATAACCATATTAATCCATAACATCTGAATAACTGTAACAGGGCTAGGAATGCCGATAAATGGGCCTACTATTGATACTCCAACGGCACATAAATTAACTGTTAATTGAAAGATAATAAATTTTCTGATGCTTTTAAATATTGTTCGGCCATAAAGAATGGCTTTTTCGATCGAGAGGATATTATCATCTAATATTACGATATCGGCTGCTTCTTTGGCTACTTCAGTACCACTTCCCATGGCAAAACCAACGTCAGCTTTTTTTAGGGCGATGGCATCATTGACACCGTCGCCAGTCATTCCGACGACTAAGTTACAGCGTCTGGCGATATTAACTAGCCGACTTTTATCACTCGGCATAGCGCGGGAGACGACTCTTAGCTTTGGTAAAATGTTAATGACTTCTTCATCACTTAAATTAGCTAATTCGTCGCTACTTAAAACTATTTCTTTGGTTTCATTCTCTATAATGCCAACTTCTTTAGCAATTGATAGGGCTGTTCCTTTATTATCTCCTGTAATCATTACGGTTTGGATACCGGCTTTTTTTATAATGCTAATTCCTTCTTTACTTTCTTCTCTTACTTCGTCTTTAATCAATAAGAAACCTAGTAATATTAAATTTTCTAAATTATCTTTATCACCTTCGCCATAGGCAACACATAGTACTCTTATTCCTTTATTTGTTGCTTCTTTTATTTTTTGTTCTAATGTCTTTTTATCTAGAATTAGTTGTTTGAATCCATCTTCATTCAAGTAGCGATCACACTTAGAAAATAATACTTCTGCAGCGCCTTTTATATATTTTACTTTTTTATTACCTTCTTCAGTTATAACCATTGAGTATTTTTTACTACTATCAAATAACTCTTGTTTAATGATTTTTACTTCTTTACTACGGTTAATTTTAACAAAATCAAGAATGGCTTTATCAGTAATATTTCCACCAATAATTTGGTTACTTTCTTTATCGAAAGTACTTTCGTTGTTATAAATGAGGGATTTAGTTAAGATATCACGATACCGATTACTAACTTCGTCTAAACTAGTAAATTCTTTACCATTACCTAATAGGCATCTTACTACTTCTAACTTTCCTTTCGTTAATGTTCCGGTTTTGTCGGTAAATAAGATATTTAGGCTACCGGCAGTTTCAATACCAACAAGTTTTCTTACAAGAACGTTATTTTTAAGCATTCTTTTCATATTAGAAGATAGGACTAATGTTACCATCATTGGTAAACCTTCGGGGACACTGACAACAATAATGGTTACGCTTAGAGTAAGGGCATGAAGAATATAGGCGAATAGTAATGAAATATCGGTTACGGTTGCTATAATCTTACTCATCTCAAAGCCATTAGCAATTATTATTTTGTTAAAGAGATAACTAATACTAACTAATCCGGCACTAATGTAACCAATTTTACTAAGAAGGACTGCTAAGGAATTTAGACGTTCTTTTAATGGGGAACTGCCACTTCCCTCCCCTAATTCATCGACCATTCTTCCATAATAGGTCTGATTACCTATTTTTTCAATTCTTACTTCGGCTTGACCGTTATAGACAACACAGCCGCGGTAGACCGTATCTTTTGTTTGTTTACTAACACTAGCTGCTTCTCCATTCATCGAAGACTCGTCCACGTCAATTTTTCCTTTTATAATGACTCCATCAGCACCGATTCTATCACCAGATGAAAGAAGTAAAATATCACCGACAACAATTTCGTCAATCGGAATCTCAGCAATCGATCCATTTCGTCTAACTCGACATTTTATTTTTGATGATTCTTCCATCAAGCGTTCAAAAGCTTTCGAGGAACCATATTCGCTGATGGTTGAAATTAAGGAAGCAATAATAATAGCAACTACAATCCCGACTGTTTCATACCAATCGAAGTCTTTAAATAAGAATAAGGTTTTAATGGCTAAGGCTATCAGCAAAATCCTAATGATAGGGTCTCCTAGACTTTCGATGAATAATTGGAAGAAGCCTTCTCTTTTGCCAACTTTAATTTCGTTAGTGCCATATTTTTTGCGACTTGCTAATACTTCTTTGTCATTTAGTCCGTTCATAGCTATCACCTAATAATTACTATGTATAGAAACTTTATAAAATGAGATATATCATTAGACAAAATATTTGTTATTTCTTTTATTGGGGTTAAAGTGCTTCTAGGGATTTTACTATAATATTTAGTTTTTTATAATATGATTCGACATGAATCAAGTTTAGATTTTGAATATAATCTTACTAATGATTTATTTGGACCAATTTATGGTAAAAAGCATTTTATTAGTCTAAAAGAAAAGAAGCTACTCAATATGCAAATGAGATTACCTTAGATAATATGAGTAAACAACATTATCAAAAAAAATTAATTTCAAATAATAGAAAAGACTAAAAAATAGTTTTATAATTGAACTATAATTAGTCTTTTTTTGAATTATTTTCTTACTAATCTTTTAAAATAAAGATTGTTATACAATGGTGTAATTTCCATTTGATGTTCTTCAGCAATTCTAAAAACATCGTCACCTAAATATTCGTTATCTTTATTATCTTGAAATATTTTCCATACCTTATTCATCATATCATAGTCATTTAAATTAATACATCTAAAAATATCATCTAAAGTAATTGGCTTACCTGTTGTAGAATCAATTTTTCCAACATTATTTAGATTTATATTAAAAGTTGTAAGAAAATATAATAAAATTAAGCTTTTCTTATCTAATTCTTTTGTAAACAAAATACCCGGACGATATTTTTTAGAATCTATATATTGAGTTATTGGTCCCAAGGTTGTAGATATAGATATACTAGGATTATTGTCTATTTGTAATCCGTCATAATCAATTAATTGGATACTACTTCCATTAATATAAATATTATCACAAGTACATAAGTCAGGGTAAACAATATTTGGTGTTGATTTAACAATGCTTTCTAATTGGGAATGAATATGAGCATATCCATATAAGTCTTTTCTTTCAGAAGTGGTTAAGCTATTTTCCCAAGTATTGTAGTCAATACCTTTAGCTGATTTCATAGTATATCCTTCAAAAAATCCGTTATGATAAACTATATTTTCTGGTTTAATAATAGCAGGATTTATTTTTATATTTTTGGCTGCTAGGACTTTTTGTTCAATATCCACAGAAACTGACTTCAATAGAAGCAATGGTCCTCGTTTGAAATGTTTAAATATTTTACCATCAGATAATTTATACGTTATAGCAGTTTCACCTTCTGATAAAAATCTTGGTTGTTTGTTTTTGACTATGTCTTGTAATTCTATTTTCTTCATAACTTTTCCCCCTTTTTTTAGCATGCATATGTTATCATGAAGTTAAAGAAAAGTCAAGGGTATAGTTAATTTTTAGTTAATATTACTTAATGGTATTATTATTCGTCGATTTAAAGTGCTTCTAAAGATTTTACTTTATTATATGGCTAAGTTATAAGTATTAGTTCTGTTTCTTATAATAGTTAAATTACTAAATAAGTATTTTAGGCATAAAGAAAAAGAAAAGACTATTTACTAGCCCTCTCTTGTACCATCGAATTTATTTTTAATATCATTTTCATTGGGGATACTTTGGTTAAGAAATAATTTATTTTCATGTTATTTGGAAGAATAATTAGTTTGTCTGTAAACATACCATCAATAGCTATTTGGGCAGCTTTAGTTGAAGTCAAAGAGCCAATATTAAAATGGACATGAGCTACATTGACGAAGTTAGTTTTAACGGGGCCAGGACAAAAGACGGATATTTTTACCTTGGAATTCATGTCTTTTAGTTCTTCGGCGATGCCTAGAGAAAGATTTACGATATAAGATTTAGTCGCATAGTAAGTGGCCATGTAAGGGCCCGGCATAAAGCCAGCCATAGAAGCGACATTTAATATTCGGCCGTAGTTTCTTTTGGTAAAATCAGTTAAAAATAACTTGGTTAAGATATGATAGGCTTTGATATTTAGATTTATCATATCTATTTCTTTGGTTAGAACAGTTTCCGTGAAATTACCAGCATCACCGAAACCAGCATTATTTACTAAGATATCAATATGCTCATCTTTTAGTCTATCATATAATTTATAGCAATTTTCTTCTTTAGATAAATCTAGTTCGATTGTCGTAACTTTGCCGTAGCAGCCTTGATACATTTTATCTAAAGTCTTTTTATTTCTTGATACTACATATAAGTCATAGCCTAGACTATTTAAGTAATAAGCCATATCGGCACCTATTCCTGAGCTTGCTCCTGTTATTAAGGCTTTCATTATTTTCTCCTATAAATATGGCTTTAATATTTCAATATTTTTCTTGCCAAACTCTAATAATTCTTTAGCTAATTTTAATATTTCTTTATCAGCATCATCTTCAAAACGATCTATTTTTTTGCTGATATCAATATTGCCCATGGTAAAACCTTTGGTTAGCATATCAGCTATTCTGGCATCACTGTTATCTTTCATTAGTTCCATATTCATACCCATTTTAGACATTAAATCTGCCATTAAGCCTTTATCTTTAGGTTGTTCAATTTTATTTTTCTTTAGTAATTTTTCGGCTTTTTTAACAAATTCTTCATAACCTTTTAGTTCTCCTTCAACGATTTTTTTAATTTTATTGTCTTTGCCATTTAAAAGTTTAATTAAATCAGTACAACTGGTAACTCCCATCTTAGCATTCTGATAGATATAGGTTAACAATTCGTTATTCTCGTTCATTTTTTCACTCTCCTCAATTTTAATATGAGTTAAAATTGGAAAGTTATACTATTAAAATGCTTAAAAAGATGTTAGTAATATATAAGTATTATAATACTGTTTTGGGCTTTAAAAAATCTTAAATAGTTTTAGCATAAACAAATGATAATTTTTACTTTCTTTTTTTATCATCATAATTAGTTATTTTGTAATTATTATCTTTTAAAACTATTTTTCTTTCTTTTTAATAACTACTCCTCTTTTTTTACAAGAATCTTTACCTTCAGGACATATTCCATCGCTTTTACAATATGGTCCCAAACCGCTACCAATTAAAGGCGCAACTGAATTTGCTTCTTCAACCATTTGACCAACTATATCTCTAATTTCCCATTGAGCCTTATTACAAGTCCTCATTCTACTAATCCACATCAGTGTTCTAGCATTCATTGTTGTATATACATTACATGCATTTCCACTTAAGTAAAAATATATCAAGTCTTCATCTCTAACCCCTTGTTCTTTGAAATGTTCAACCATTAAAGCATTATTAGCAAATATCTTGTGATATTCATCTTCATGATTTTTAGCAACTGTTTTGGGAATAATATAATTTTCTAAATTCCACATAGGAACAAATTCAGGAACTAATAATGAGTGCATCCTATGTCTAGTGATATGAGTTAAAACTGCTAATGATATTGCAAATTCAAATGAAAAAGTTACTTGTTCTAGTTCTCTTTGATTTTTACTTTTGAATAATGATTTTATCATTTCGGTTTTTATATTTGGGGCAACAAGTTCAATTTGGTGTAATATTTCAATCGCACACTCTCTTCTTACTTGATATCTACTCATTATAATGTTATATAAAACTTCCAAATCAGCATCATTAGTATAATTGGTCATATTAACCGAATCAAATAATTCTCCTGTTATCATATTAGTATTATTAACTAATTCATCTAGATAATTGAAATGTTCAATATAATATTCTTTATTTTCCTCTTTTAGTAATGCTCTAGTTAAGTATGGAGCATTATCTTCAATCATTTTTTTAAACTTTTCACCTAAATCTTTTAATTCATCAATATGAGATAACTTACCATATAGTAAATCACTTGTAATTCTTAATAATTCATTACAATCACATCCCATAATAATATTACTATGATATGAATATGGAAGAATATAACGACAATCTTCTACTGGAATTTCTTCATCAACCC
Organism: Bacilli bacterium; assembly: GCA_017480975.1. Taxonomy (GTDB): domain Bacteria; phylum Bacillota_I; class Bacilli_A; order RF39; family UBA660; genus RUG11198. Next base: position 19,710 of record JAFURK010000004.1, on the reverse strand, counting down.
AATCGCCATATTTTTCAAATAATGACTGCATATAAGTTATATATTCTTCTTGTAATTTGTTATTATTTGCTAAAATATTACCATTAGCATCTTTAAAAGTAGGGATATAAAAACCTACATTTCTAAAATCTACATTTCTTCTAGATTTTATTGTAAATGATGTTAATCGATAGCCTATTAATGTTTGTTCAATTATAGGGGTAACATCTTCTATAGCAAAAACAACATAATCGTGTTCAGCAATTGATTTATGACCATAGCCAACAACAGCTCTAGCTAATTTCAAATTGGCCTCATAATTATATCTATTTTCAAATACTTGTGTAACAGTACCATCAGCGCGTGATAAAGCCCCGGCACTGGCAACTATTTGCAACCTCTTTTCTATTTCTTCTTTGGTATTATTACCTAGCATAACTAATTTCATTTTTATTACTCCCCTTCTTTATTGTTATTACCATTCCAATATATCACAACAAATTTTAATTGGCAACAACTTGATAGTTAACGCAAAAAAATAAAAGGAAGTATTTTTCATACTTACCTTAATTTTTATGGCATTTTTTCACTTATTGTAAATTCAATGATATAAACTATTGATTAATTTTTGGTGTATATTTTCATGAATTTTTCATATAAATTTTGACACTTTTCTTTATCCATTTCAGGTATATCTTTAAAAGGATAGTCAATACCTAAAGCATTGTATTTTTCAAGTCCTAGTTTGTGATATGGTAAAAATTGAATTTTTTCAACATTTTTGATATTTTTTACGACTGGAACTAGGCTACTTAAATATTCTTCATTATCCATAATACCTGGAACTATCACTTGTCTAATCCATACTTTTTTGCCACTTTTATTTAAAGACTTTATAAATTTTAAATTTTCATCAATCGGTTGGCCAGTTAGGTCTTGGTAATCATCTTTATTAGTATGTTTAATATCTAGAAGTACTAAATCAACATATTTTAATATTTCGTCATAATTACCATTACCTACTCCAGCTGTATCGAGGGCGATATGGATATTTTCTTTTTTTAAGATTTTAGCAACCTCAATGATAAATTTGCTTTGTAGTAAAGGTTCACCCCCAGAAAAAGTAACACCACCATTTCGTTGGAAATAATTTTTATTTCTTAGAATTCTAGTTGCTAATTCTTCAGGGGTATAATTTTCATCCCCTCTAATCCAAGTTTCTGGATTATGACAATATTTACATCTTAATTTACAACCACTTAAGAAAACAACAGTTCTAATTCCTGGGCCATCAACTAGGCCGAAGGTTTCGATTGAATCAATGGCACCTTTTGTCATTATATTTTCTCGTGGAAAGTTCTTGATATTACTTCTTCTTGTTGTTTTCTAGTTAAACGATTAAATCTAACCGCATATCCTGATACACGAATAGTAAGTAATGGGTATTTGTCAGGATTATTCATAGCGTCAATTAATGTTTCACGATTTAGAACGTTTACATTTAAGTGATGGGCACCTTGAGTAATGTATCCATCTAATAGGCTTACTAGGTTATCGATTTGATTATCTAAATCTGTTCCTAAAGCACTAGGAATAATTGAGAATGTATTAGAAATTCCGTCTTTACAGCAACATCCATATTCTAATTTGGCGACTGAGTTTAGAGAGGCAATGGCACCATTACAATCTCTTCCATGCATTGGATTAGCACCAGGTGCAAAGGCTTCTCCCGCTTTTCTGCCATCAGGTGTTGAGCCAGTTTTGGTTCCATATACTACGTTTGAAGTAATAGTAAGTACTGACATAGTCGCCTCAGCATTACGGTAACATTTATGTTTCTTTAATTCTGAAGACATTTTTTCTAATACTTCTTTAGCAATACTATCTACTCGATCATCGTCATTACCGTATTTAGGGAAATCACCTTCGATTTCAAAATCAATAGCGATTCCTTCTTCATTTCTAATTGGTTTAACTTTGGCGTATTTGATTGCTGATAATGAATCGGCCACAACTGATAATCCGGCTACTCCATAAGCCATATATCGATGAACTTTAGTGTTATGTAGTGCCATTTGGCCAGCTTCATAAGCATATTTGTCATGCATATAGTGAATAATATTCATAGCGTCACTATAGATTTCAGCAACACGCTCTAACATTTTAAAGTAGGTTTTTTTAACTTTTTTATAATCTAATACTTCATCAGTCATTTTCTCAAAGCCATCGATAACTAAGTCACCTTTCATTTCGTCAATACCACCATTAATAGCATATAATAGTGATTTGGCTAAATTACATCTAGCGCCGAAGAATTGCATATCTTTTCCAACACGCATCGCCGATACACAACAAGCGATAGCATAATCATCGCCATAAATTGGGCGCATTAAATCATCGCTTTCATATTGAATAGAATCAGTTTTAATACTCATTTCAGCACAGTATTTCTTGAAATTTTCTGGTAATTTGGTACTCCATAGAACCGTCATATTAGGTTCTGGAGCTGGGTCTAAATTAGTTAGCGTATTAAGTAAACGGTATGAAGTTTTAGTAACCATACTAGTTCCATTTTCACTAACACCACCAATTGAGCATGTTACCCAAGTTGGATCACCTGAGAATAGTTCATCATACTCTGGGGTTCTTAAGTGTCTAGCTAATCTTAATTTAATAATAAATTGATCGATTAACTCTTGAGCTTCTTGTTCAGTTAAGATACCATTCTTGATGTCTCTTTCAATATAAATATCTAGGAAGGCATCAACACGACCTAAACTCATAGCGGCACCGTTATTTTCTTTAATTGCAGCTAAATATCCAAAGTATAACCATTGGACAGCTGCTTTAGCGTTAGTAGCTGGATTACTGATATCAATTCCATATCTAGCGGCCATTTTTTTCATTTTATCTAAAGCACGATATTGTTCAGATAATTCTTCACGCATGCGTATTACATCTTCAGTCATACGACCGCATCTTTTACTCCATTCATGTTTTTTTTGTTCCATTAGGTAGTCAATACCATATAAAGCAATACGACGATAGTCACCAATAATTCGACCACGACCATAAGCATCTGGTAGTCCTGTTAATAAACCAACATGTCTAGCCTTCCTAATGTCAGATGTATAAGCATCAAATACTCCTTGGTTGTGAGTTTTACGAAATTCATTAAAATACTTATCAACATTTTCATTTAATTTATAGCCATAAGCCTCTACTTCTTGGTATACCATACGAATTCCTCCGTAAGGGTTTACCATTCTTTTTAAGGGAGCATCGGTTTGTAATCCAACGATTACTTCATTATCTTTATCAATATAGCCAGCTTCAAAATTATCGATACCGGACATATTGTCTACATCTATATCTAAAACATGTTTTTTTAGTTCTTCCTTAAGTAAGTCAGAACATTTATTCCAAACTTTGTCTGTTTTTTCAGTTGTTCCTGCTAGAAAAGATTTATCGCCATCATAAGATTTATAATTATTTTGAATAAAATCTTTTACATCAATTCTATTACACCAATTCCCACCTTTAAAACCTTTCCATTGTTCTTTCATTTTGCACTTCCCTTCCATTATATTAGTTTAACACAAAATAATATAAAAAATAACTATTAAATTAATAGTTAATTTTATTTACACTTAATTTGACAAGTATAATGTCAATTAGTTTAAATATTGTTTTGCTAATTCTATTTTACTATTAGTTTCTTTAACTAACTCTTCATAATGTTCATCAATATATTTGTAATTATTTTCTTCACTTTTTAGTTGATGTTCTAAAGCCATAACTGATAGTTTAGTAAAACCTAAGTATTTTGAATCACTTTTTAAAGCATGAACTTCAATAGCATAGTTTTTCATATCATTATTATTTTTATATTCGGCTAATTTAGGCATTCTTTCGGCTGATACTTCTAAAAAGTCATTTAAGATTTCATTGTACATATCTATATCACCTAATAATTCAATAGCGCTATCAACATCAACACCATTATTTTTAATAAATTAATATTTTGCATTATGTTACCTACTTTCTTTTTATTTTTAAAATAAAAATTGGTAATTTAATAGTAGTTTACCAATTTAATATTTTTTATAATCTACTTCCAATACCTTTCATCGCTGGGAAGAATTTTACTGGATTAAAGGTTGTCCCAACTTTAGAAGATGAAACGTTATAAATATCACTATTTCCAGCATAAGCCATTGTAAAGTGTAAATGGGCTCCTCCAGTACATGTATCTTTCCATTTAGCAATTGATTGTGAGCCACCACCACTTTTACCAATTGGGTCTCCAGCACTAACTTTAGTTCCAACACTGACGCTAGAACTTAACATATGCATGTATAGAGAAATATAGTCGGTTCCTTTATAGGTGTGTCTTATCTGGATAACTAGTCCGCCACAACTTCGAACGCCAGTTTCTTTCCAATATACACCTGAATAAATTACCGTACCATTACCAACGGCATAGACAGTTGAACCTTCAGATACGGCTAAGTCAACGGCATAATGATAACGATTTTCATCCCAACCATAATTAGATGATTGACGGAAGCTCTTTAAGGGATAAGTCCATCCATCTACGGCTGGAACCCCATTACAAGAATTAATATTAGAACTTCGTTTACAACCGATGCTTTCATAATACTTAATTAGTTTTTTCTTAGCAGCAATTTCGTCAGCAATGTTTAATCCTTCATCTGTTTCTTCTTCATATTGAACTTTTATGATAGCATATTGTGATTGTAATTCAGCTTTTTTAACTGCTAATTGTTCTTGTTTTTGGGCTAATTCTTGTTTTTTGATTGTTAACTGATTAACTAAAGTTTCTAATTCCGTCATTAAATCTTGATTGTATTCGCTCATTTGCGTTACAACGGCATAACGATAAATAAAATCAGTATAGTTATCAGCTTCAAAAACATATTCTAGCATACTGTCACCAGTACTGTTCATAACTTGTAAGTAAAGAAGCATTTGATTTGTTTCTTCTTTTTTCTTTTCAATTTCTTTTTCGCTGGTAACAATATCATTTTCAGCTTGCGTAATTTCATTTTGAGCGGTTTTTATTTCAGCTTCAGTATTAGCGATATTAGCCTTTATTTTATTCATTTCAGCTTTGGTTAAATTGGCTTTGCTTTGGGCTGCAGCATAATTTTTTTCTAGACTACTTAATTCGTTATATAAATCTTGTAAGGTTGTCGCGCTAGCGCTATTACAAGCAATAAAAAAGACTACTATAAACATAAATAATTTTTTTATTATTTTCATCTTACCACCTACTAACATTATAGAAGAAAAAAGATAAGAAGTCAATTTCTTCTTATCTTATTTTTTTCCTTTTAAGTATTTTTTTAAAATTCTGTCAAGTGCATATTTGTCAATTGGTTTGGATAGATAATCTTCAAAGCCACTATTTAGATATTTTTCTTTCATACCACTTACAGCATTAGCAGTTAAAACTACAACAGGAATGTAATAGCCATCAACTCTTTCAATTTTTTTGATAATATCCAAGCACTCAGTACCACTCATCTCTGGCATTAAGTCATCCATTAAAATTAAATCAAAGCTAGTATCTTTTTCTAAGATATCTAGGCATTCTTGGCCACTACTAGCTTCAACAACTTCGACTTCATAAGGGGCTAATAATTTGGTAGCAACTTTTAGATTAAGTTTATTATCATCAACTAATAATATTCTTTTGTTAGTAGCTTTAAATGGTTTTAGAGATCTTTTTCTTGATACTTTTTCTGTATCACTAGTACTAATAATCTTCTGATCAAGCGTCACGATAAACTTCGAACCAGTTCCATAAGTACTTTCGACTTCAATACTTCCTCCCATTAAGTCTAATAAATATTTAGAAACAACTAAACCTAGAGTCATTCCCTCTTTTTTATTTTTACTTTCAAAAATAGTTGTTAAATCTTCTTTTTTAATACCACGACCAGTATCACTAACAATAATTTTTAAACGACACATTGAACTACTTTTAACGCTATCAACTTTTAGTGTTATTGTTCCTTTATCAGTATATTTAATTGCATTAGTAATTAGATTTAAAACAACTTGACTAATGCGCTCAGAGTCACCTAATAAAACTTCGGGAATATCATCATCAAATTCAGTTTTAAATGCAACGTCTTTATCGCGCATCTTCGACTGACTGATATTACTTATATCTTCTAACATATCATAAACATTATAATTTTCTGATAAAATTTCTAGATTACCACTTTCAATAATAGATAAGTCTATCATACCATTAATAACGTCAATTAAATCTCTAGAGGCTACTCTAATATCATTAACATCATTTTTTATCATTTCAAGGTTATCACTATCAAGAATAACTTGGCTAAAACCATCAATGGTATTTAATGGTGTTCTAATCTCATGGGAAAGGACTTTTAGGAATTCTTGTTTTTCAATACTTTGACGCATTGCATAATCTCTTTCAATCTTTAAAGTCTTTAATTCTTGTTTTTCGCTATTTTCTAGCATAAAGTAATTATAGTAAACAACCAAAATCATACCAATATTAAGAAGTGGTAATTCAGGATTTCTTGTTTGTAAGAAAAACATAATGGCTTGAACAAAGAAAATTATTGATAGATTAAGATAATTCTCCTTAGATTGTTTTTTATTGCCTAGTATTAAGACTAATAATTCTATTATTAAATAAAAACTTATAAAATACTTACTTAGATGATTACTATAATCTAGGGAACTATTAGTAAAAGTAATTGGTGATACTAAAGTAATTATTAAGGTTACTATTTGGATTATAATAAAATAATTTACCAAGTTATTAATATTTTTAGGTAATTTATTATTAGTATCACGATATCTTTCTTTTAGCCATATCGATATATAATATAATCCGTATAGGGCAAACCAAAAAATAGTTATAAATAAATATATCTTATAAAAAAGATATGCCGTAGCGCCAGTTTCTGTCGTTATATAAATAGTCATACTAATAAGTTCTAGGATATAAGTAGTTAGAATTATTCCACGAAATGGTTTGTTTCCTTTAGTAAAGCTATCTTTCTTTAAATAATAAATAATTACTAATAAAAATATCATTAATAAGCTTAATAATTGGAATGCAAAAGTCATATGATACACCTCTCTTTATTCTAGATTTATTATAGCAAAAAAAAAGAGAATTGTATATGTAAAAATTCGCTTTTTTATCTTTTTATGATTAGAATACTTCATTAGTTTTAGCTTAATGTAAAGTTAAGAACTAGTTAAAGATTATTAATGACGTCTTCTTTTTATATTGGAATTATTTTCTTCATAGTAATCAGGTTCTTGTCCATAATAAGCATCTTGAACTTCTCTTTCACTTAAGAATTCTTCCTTATCTTCTTCTAAATATTCTCTATTATGCATTTCAGCTTGATAAGTATTATAAGAATATTTATATTCCTTATTATTGGAATCCTTATGATCTTCTTCGAATTTTCTAATATATTCAGCTTCATTTTCTTCAATTGAAGGTACTTTCCCCTTTTTTATTTTTTTAGGTGGATTAGGATTGGGGGCATACGCTATAGGTCTAGGTTGGTATAAATATTCTTGTTGTTTTTCTTTATTTATTATCCAGCCTCTGAAAGTTATATATCTAGAAAACTCAGTCATTATTAGATTAAAATCTCTTTCTCTACTTGAATCATCATCATAACTTGTATTTATATATCTAGTTACAAGAAAAACTAGATTATCATGGTGAGGATAAAGATTTCTAAATCCAATTAAATTTTTAGTTTCAATTAATTCTACTAAATTTTCTTTCTCTTTTTGAAATAATGGCGCTGAATTAGGTACAGTTAAAGACGTTATATATTGATTGCCAATTCTATATTGTTTTAAAGTATTATTTTCAGTACAAGGTGTAAATTCAGGATTATTATCAAGTACGCGATAATAAACAGGATTAGCACTTTTATTTTTAGTATATTTTACTGCTATATGGTTTAAGTCATGAACATTAGGATATTGTTTTTTAATTAGTTGTAATATTTCATAAGTACTATGCTTAGATGTAAAATTATCAATATTCTGTAATGTAGATAAATTTATTTCTGGCAAGTTAATGGTTATTTCATTTTGATAAGTCTTAGTATACATGTTGTAGTAAGACGCAACTAATGAATATTTTGACATGGGTATCACTCTTTCTTTTTATTTATTGTAATAAAGATATCATAAAATTAAGATAGTGTAAATAAAATTAAAATAAAATCATAAATTAGAGTTAAGATAAACACTCATTTTATGATTTTATTATGGTTAGTAAATAAATTACTTATTAAGTCTTTTTCTTTATAATAATGGTTATTTTTAATAATTAGATGGTTTTTATTTTTATACATTTTTTTGATATTAGTAATTATTTTTATTTTAGGATATTCAATATTATATAAGTATCTTTCTAAAAGGAAACGATTATATAAGTATTTTCTTTTAGTAAAAAATTTATACAAGTATGTTAGTAAGATTCCCATAATCATGATGTTAGAATAGTTATATTGATAGATACTAAGTGTTATTAATAAGATAATTATTAATAGAGATATGATAATGGTTAAGATATTGGCTTTATAATAGGGAAAATATTTATGTAGAATAAGATTAATAATTCTTCCTCCATCTAAGGGATAGATTGGTAAGAGATTAAAGAAAATCATTTGGTTATTGTAGATGGTATAGAGGTTATGGGTATACTCTCTTAATATCCCTTGATGGTAAAGATAAGTTATAAAGAGATAAAATAAATATTGGGCGATAACGCCAGAGGTGGCAATAAGGAGTTCTTCACAGATATCGCGATTTATCATATCATCAATTTTAGTCATGCCTCCATAAGGGTAAATGATAATTTTCGAGACATTAAAGTTATTTAGACGAGCGGTTATGTAATGGCCTAATTCGTGAACAAGAATTAGGCTGGTGAAGATGATTAGATTTAAGTAGTATCCTGTTAGGATAAAGCCCAGGGCCATGACGAGATAAGTTCGATGAAACTCGAGTTTTAATTTTTTACGACCATATTGCCTCTTTCGCATCGATTACCCCAAGAGTCTATCATTTTTTTGTTTTTCATGACACAGACTATTTCACATTGATTAGCACAGCCGTGGCAGTTGACGCCTTTGGTTTCAAAAGAAATTTTACTAATGTTAAAGTTGAAGTCCGTTTCTTGTTTGCTTTTTTTGGCTAAAATGGCAACACCTAAGGCACCTAGTAAGTGGGAATTTTTATCAACATAGACTTTTTCACCGGTTAAGTCTTCGAAGGCTTTGACAACACCAATGTTTTTGCTGACACCACCTTGAAAAACGATGGGTCCAACTATTTTTTTGCCTTTACCAACATTATTTAAATAATTAGAAGCAACACTTTGACATAGTCCAGCGATGATATCTTCTTTTTTATGACCCATTTGAGCTTTGTGAACTAAGTCTGATTCGGCAAAAACGGTGCATCTAGCGGCGATAGTAGTTGGATTTTTGCTAGTTAGAGCGATACGACCAAAGTCTTCGACCTCGACACCTAAACGTTTTGATTGTGATGATAGGAATGAGCCGGTACCGGCGGCACATAAGGTATTCATAGCGTAGTCTGTTACAATTCCTTTATCTAGTAGAATTATTTTAGAGTCTTGACCACCAATTTCAAAGATGGTTCTAACGTCAGGATAAATGGAAGTTGTACCAATAGCATGAGCGGTAATTTCGTTTTTGATAACACTGGCGCCTAACATGGTTCCGATTAATTTTCGAGCCGATCCTGTTGTACCAACCGAAATTACCTTATATTCTTTTTTATTTAGTTTTTTATTTAAAATACTTATTAATCCTTTAACGGCATCGACGGGGTTTCCTTCAGTGTAAAGGTATTCACTGGCGATTATTTGGTTATTATCGTCGATAATAACGCCTTTGGTAGAAATTGATCCAATATCTACTCCTAAATAAGCTTTTTTCATATACTAACATACCTCCTCTTCTTATAAATGATATGTTAATATTTAGAAAATAATATACTTATAAAGAAAAAAAGTCGTCTATATTAATCGACTTTTTATTTAACTTGTTTTTGTAAAGCTTCTTTAGCGGCTTCTTGTTCAGCTGATTTTTTGCTACTACCAGTACCGGTTCCCATGATAATATCATCTACTTTTACTTGACATGTAAAGGTTCTATCATGTGCTGGTCCTGTTTCACTTATAATTTCGTAAACAGCACTCTTCCTTACAGTTTGAACTTGTTCTTGTAATTCAGATTTATAATCATGTAAGAAGTCTATTTTTTTCTCAATATATTTACGAATGATATTCATAACAATACTTCTAGCTGTTTCTAGTCCTTGATCTAGATACATAGCGCCAATAAATGATTCGAAAACATCGGCTAAAATAGTAGTATTAGCTTCGGCTTCGCCACTGCCTAGACGAATATATTCATCTAGGCCTAATTCTTTAGCATAAGTACAACATGCAGCTTCACATACATAGCTAGAGCGCATTTTTGTCATCGTTCCTTCCTCTAGATGTTTTTCATTGTATAAATAGTCACTAATTATTAATTCTAAAACAGCATCTCCTAAAAATTCTAATCTTTCATAACTTTCGTATTCTGAATGTTCATTGCTATAAGAAGTATGAGTAAAAGCTTGAATATATAGTTTTTCATTCTTAGGAATAATATTTAAATTTTCTAGTATTTTCATGTTCCTCACCTTTTCTTTCAGACTAGAACTATTATATCATGTAAATTATCTTTTTTATAGTATTTATTTGGTAACTGTTTACAAAAAAGTTAAAATAATGTAAAATGTAATTAGTATTAGATAGGAGATAATAATGAAAGTAATAAAAAAATTAAGTATTTTTCTTTTAATAATTTTGATGTTAACAGGTTGTGATAGCGGTAAAAGTAATATGGAAGATATAAGTATTTATACAACAACTTATCCAATTAATTTCTTGATAAATAATTTATATCAGGATCATTGTAAAGTTTACAGTATTTATCCGACAGGAATTACTTTAGATGATTATGAGTTGTCAGATAGAAAGCTTGAAGAGTATTCAAAGAGTGATTTATTTATATTTAATAGTTTAGATAAGGATAGAGACTATGCGGTTAAGATGATTAATTTAAATTCTAAGCTAAAAGTAATTGATGTTGCGACTGGCATGGATTATGAATATGCAATTGAAGAGTTATGGCTAAATCCAAATAATTATTTGATGATGGCAGAAAATATTAAGTCTGGCCTTTCTGAATATATTGATAATCCTTATTTGGTAGAAGAAATTGAACATAATTATGAAACTCTAGAATATGAAATTTCTAAATTAGATGCTAATTTGACTGAAACTATTATTGGGGGTAATTATGATACAATTGTAGTCGATAATGATATGTTTATGTTTTTAGAAAAGCATGGATTGAATGTTATTTCTTTAGAAGAAAATGAAGATTTAAGTAGTAATAAGATTGATGAAGTTAAGAGTTTAATTGAAAATAAAGAAATTAAGTATATTTATTCGGCTACGAAAGAGACTAATAATACTGTTAGTAAATTAATTGAGGAATATGAGTTAGAAAGAATTGTTCTTAATTCAATGCATAGTATTGATGGTGGAATTACTAATAGTAATGATAACTATTTGACAGTTATGACGAATAATATTAATGATTTAAAGAAGGAATTATATAAGTAAAAGAAGTATAGATTTTTAAGGTCTATACTTTTTCTTCTTCATCTTTATAATATGGATTTAATTCATGCATAGTCATCGTTTTCAGAGTGCCAAAATCGAATAATATTTCAGCATTTTCTTGTTTTAAGCCAATTAGAAGATCACGACATTTTCCACACGGTAAAACAGGTTTACTTTGACGATTTAAAATAAGTATTTTTGATGCTTGTTGCTCTTCTTTGATATGCATATTAGCTAGAGCACTTTCAATTGGGCAGACATGATTTTTAATACCTAATCCTAAATACATATTCCCTTTATCGGTCATTATAACAGCTAATTCACGATTAATATTATTTAAAAGATATAAATGCTCTTGAGCCGCTAAATAGATATCATTCCAGTCAGTATTTTTTAATTCTTTATCTAAATTTTCAAGATCAAAAAATATTAGATCATATTTAATATTATAACCATTGGTATTTTTGGAAACTACTTCCCTTTTCTCTCCTCTCATTTTAAGAAAGAAGTTAATACTTTGGCAATTTAATGGGCTATAAATAATAAGATTTTTATAGCCTAATTTTTTTAGTTCTTCAATTGCTTTATTGAATAATTGGCGACCAATTCCTTGATGCTGAAATTCAGGTAAAATATAAATTGATCTTATTTCAGCAGCAGCATTATATATTACATTTTGCGTTTTGGCATAGAAAATATAACCAATTGGTACTTCATCAGAGGTAGCAACGAAGATTCGATTATTTTCATTTATTTGATCTTTTAAGTGACTAATTCTCTTTTCAGTATTGCGAATCATATCATTAAGAATTCCGTTTGGTAAAATATCATAAAAGGCATCTTTCCATACTGTATCGGTAATATTAACTAATTGATAAGCATCAGCCCCGTACGCTTTCCTAATTTCAATCATTTTTAATTCCTCCTCTTATTATAATAATTATAACACATGCTCAGAAACTAGAAAAGAAAAAAATTGTTTGTTGACATTTTATCAATAAACAATTTTTATAATTTTTAGATTTCTTGTAATACACTTATAATCATTGGTTTATTACCGGTTTGACTACTTAAATATTTGCTAAGTACTTCACGAATAGAATTTTTAATTTTGCTATAATCAACATAATTTTCATGAACATTTTCTTTGATGATAGCTTCACATTTTTCTTTTAAGGAATCAATTAATTCAGTACTATCTTTGACATAAACAAATCCCCTTGTTAATATTTCAGGACCTGCTAATAATTTCTTTTCTTTTTTACTTAGGGTTGCTGAAATAATAATAATACCATTTTCTGACAGCATTTCTCGATCTCTTAAAACAACTTCACCAATATCATCACTAGAATCTCCATCAATTGAGATATCACCACATGGCATTTTTAAGAATTCATTTTGAACTAGTTTACCATTAACAAAACTAGCGACATATCCATTTTCTTTTAAGATGATATTTTCAGGTTTAATTCCAACTTTTTCAGCTAAATTAGCATTAGCGACTTGAAAACGATATTCTCCTTTAATTGGAAAATAATATTTAGGTTTCATTAAATCAATCATCATCATTAGGTCTTCACTAGAGGCATGGTGTGATAAATGATTTTTAGATAATGTTACAACATTGACATCTAATTTAGAAATATCATCTAATAATTTATAGAAGGTTTTTTCTCTGCCTTCATAAACAGGTGTTGCTAAAAAGACAGTGTCAGTTGGAAGTAATTTGACAAATTTATCATAACCATTAACAATTTTATTAATGGTAGAATATGGTCTTTCTCTTTCGTTAGAATTTAGAATAACAACATTTTCATCATTTATATTACTTAAATCACCAATACAATTTTTATCAATAAATAGGTATTTGTTCTGAGTAGCGTATTCAACAATGCTTTGAAGTCTTTTTCCCATAATTACGATTTTTCGATCGGTCTTTGATACTTCATTAAATAACTCTTGTATTCTATATAAATGGGAATTCAAAACATTAAAGATAATTCTACCATTAGCTTTACCTAATGTTTCTCTAATTAAATTAGAAATACGATGATTTGGAGCGGTATGTCCAGGTTTATCAGCATAAATAGATTCGGTTAATAAACATAAAACTCCTTGTTTGCCAATATAAGCAAGTTTGCCAATATCAGTTTGATAGTGTCCTCTCATCATCGCATCAAAGACAAAGTCTGATGCGTAGAAGATAACACCATCTTTTGTATAAATGGCATATCCTAAATTATCTGGGATAGAATGAGATAATCCAACTGGAAAAACTTTAATTCTACCCAATGATAAGGTTTTATAAGCAGGTATTTCAATTAAGGATTTGGTAGGTATTTTCTCAGCCTCTAATTCTTTCTTTAATAAATCAATTGTGAATTTAGAGCCATAAACAGAAACACCCGTTAAATCTTTTAATAAGTCCGCTACTGCTCCATTATTTTCATAATGACCATGAGTTAGAAAAATACCCTTTATTCTTTTTTTATTTTCTTTTAAATATTCGAAGTTAGGAATAATATAATCAATACCTAACATGTGTTCATCAGCATATTTTAGGCCAGCATCAATAACGATAATATCTTTATCAACTTCAATAACATACATATTTTTACCATTTTCGTTAAGACCACCTAAACTAAATATTTTTATTTTACTCATTTTTCTCCTTTCTTCAATAAAGTATAAAAGACTTTAAACATTATACCAAATTAATTAATAAATTACAATACCTCCGAAAATTTACTTAATGAAGCATTTTAATCATCTTCTTGATGTAGTTTGTTTTATATCCCTATTTCTAGTTTTGTCCCAAATTTTTTGAGGAATATAAACCATTTTTATGTAGGCTATATTTTGTTTTTCATCTAAAGTTACATCAATTACTTTCGAAAGACTTCCTTTGTTAATTAAATATTCGGCTTGGATAGTTGAATAACTCATATCTTCATTTAGTAAAGGAACTGCTTCTTCAGTCTCTTCGGGAATCAAGTATTGAATTTCGATATTACAATTATTATGCCATTCTAAGTTCCGATTAAAAAAACTTTTATCTCTAATTAGTGATGTACTAGTAAAACCGGTATCATAAATAAATTGATTTTTTAAAGATGGTATATCTTGTAAGGAATTAATACCAAACTTTTTGAAACTATCTAGGCTGACGCCACGATATGTTACTATATTAGATGGCAATTGATAATTTTTATCAATTGCATTTTTTACTTTGTTAGATAATTCATTATAATAACTTCTCTTTTCTTCCGTTAAGGGACCATTAGTTTCATAACTCCAATTATTCCTTAAAATAGCATTTATTTCTCGATAAGCAATCCCAGTATAATACCTAAGTATCTCAATATCTTCTAAGGTACAATTACTATATAAGTATTCTAAATTTTTTTTAAAAAACTCCATGATTTGATTGTGATTTTTAAATTCAATAAATTGTCGATTTAGAACTTCACTAGCATATTCATTTAAATAATTTATATCTTCTTCACCAATTAAACGTAATACTAGAGAAGTTGTCCTATCTATCGATTTGGTCATAATACTACCTCCTTTTATTTTATTATACACTACTATTAGCGAATTTTTATGCTCAATTATTAAAACTGTTAATAAATATAGCCACATTTTTGAATATGTGTTATAATTATATCGGAAAGAATGGTGATATAATGTTAGAAAATAAAGTTGCTATTATAACTGGTGGCACGAGAGGTATTGGCTATGAAACAGTTCATACTTTTTTAGAAAATAAAGCCAAAGTAGTATTATTTGGTTCACGTGAAGAAACTGTTGATAAGGCTATAAAAACTTTAAAAGAAGAAAATCCAAACTACGAGGTAATGGGATTATTCCCTAATTTGACTAGTGAACAAGAGGTAAAAAATGCTTTTGAAATGGTTAAAGAAAAATATGGGAAAATAGATATTTTAATTAATAATGCAGGTATTTCTTCTTCTACTCCATTAATGAATTATACCGAGGAAGAATATAATAAAATTACTGATTTGAATATTAAGTCTGTGTTTGTTTGTTCAAAAATGATTGTTCCTTATATGGAAGAACAAAAAGAGGGCGTAATAATTAATACTAGTTCAATGGTAAGTATTTATGGGCAACCAAGCGGTTGTATGTATCCAACTAGCAAATTTGCTGTTAACGGAATTACAAAATCATTAGCAAGAGAATTAGCTCCTAAAAATATTAGAGTTAATGCCGTAGCACCTGGAATCACTGAAACTGATATGGTGGCAGCCCTTCCTAAAGAAATGATTGAACCTTTGATTAAAACAATTCCACTAGGTAGAATTGGTAAACCTAGAGATATCGCTAATGCATTCTTATTTTTAGCGAGTGATATGGCTAGCTATGTTACTGGAGAAATACTTCAAGTTGATGGGGCAGCTAGATCATAAAATTAGAAAAGAATACTTAAAAGGCATCTTACTCATGAAGATGTCTTTTTGATAAGTATTTTTAATTTAACTTTCTACTTCTAATTGATTATATCCTAGTTTATTTAATCTTTTTAGAGATACTAAGAAACTTTGATATTCGGCACTGATGGTGCCTAGTACTTCAAAATTAGTTATAATCTTATCATAATAAGTGTAAACTAAGATAATAGTACCTACCTCCATATTGCCAATACTAATAAGATAGACACTATAAATTATGATACCATATTTGGTAAGTTCAATTATTCCTAATATTAAGTAAATTACTGCTTGGGCTAGCAAATTAAATCTTTTATTAGCTTTTAGATATTCTAAATTACTTTGATGTAATTTCTTAAATACACTATCATCATAGTCACCGTCTTTTAGTTTATTGTACATTTGATGCGCTACGACGGTTTTTCGATCAAAAGATGATTTTCGTTTTATATTTTCTTCTTTAACTTGACTACTAGATATTATTAATAACACAACCATAATAGCTGATATAACGATGGTAACAATAAATATATAGATACTTTGAGTCAGAAAATAGAAATATATGAATAATATTTCCATAATTTGAATAACTCTAGCTACTCCATTTCCTAAAAAATTACATAAGATGTCTATATCAGTATTAATTACATTAGTATATTCTCCCAAGGTGACTTTTTTTATATTGCTACTGTTACTTTTAGTCATTAAGGCTGTATATCCTAAATAGAGTTTATTATAAAATTGAAACCAACTAACTTGATTTAGATATTGCCATATATAATAAAAGCAACTTAATATAATAATTATTATTATTAGTGAATAGGTTTTGCTATAGTCTCCATCACTTAATCTATTAATAGTATTACTCCAAAAAACTGGGATTATTAATAATAATCCCCTAATAAAAACTGAAGTAACAATTTTATAAAATAGTTCTTTATAAGAATCTTTAATTACTAAATTAGTATAATTATCTTTATTCTTCATAAGAATCACCTATATTTAGTATAATTATTTTTAAGTATTTTATACAAAAGAAAAAGACTTAATAAAGTCTTAAGCAGTTATAGTTGATGTAACACCTGTACCATTTTCACCTTGAAAAGTAATAGTTCCTCTCCACGTTCCCGAATCAGTTTGAGTAGTACCTGTTTCCTCAATCCAAACAACGATATAATAAGTTGTAGAAGCACCAGCTACTAAGTTAACAACAGTACATGTTCCAGGAGCTGCAGCAGTTCCTACTGTACAAGTAGAACCAGTGGTAACAACATCCCAAAGTTCAGTAGATTTACCAACCGAAGAAGTTGTATAATTTCCTAGTGCTGTAACACTAGTTGTTCTTCTAAAACTTAAATTAGGCATTCCTGGAGTTCCATCATTACCAGAAAATTGAATAGTTCCAATTACTCTAACCGCTGCCGAACTACCATTTGTAACTGTAACAGTGTAAGCTTTACAAACAATATTTCCATTTCCATCTACACATTTATAATTAGTTCCCATTGCAGTCCCTAAAGCTTCGATATTTTGAGGAACCATTTTTCCTGTTTGAGTACCTCCACTAGCAGTTCCACCTAATGCTGCTTCAGTTACAGTTAAGGTCAAACTAGCAGTCGCTGCCGTACCTGTAGCAACATTATTGGTAGCTGTTAATGCAAAATATGCGTAAGTAGCACTTGTTGTACAAATCATTAGTGTAAATATAAGTATCATTAGTGTAAATATTTTTTTTGAATCATTATCTTTTTTTACAAATTCATTATTCATCTTATATCTAATCCTCCATACTATAACATGATTATATCATAATTATAAAATAAAAAGCAACCCTATTACAAAAATTTAAGCGGTAAAAGTTGAAGTAACTCCGGTACCATTCGATGAGTTAAATTCTATTTTCCCATAAAATCTTTTTGGATTACTAGAAGAAGTTGACTTGTCGGATTGGTCTGCATTGGTTTCGTTAATCCAAATAATCATATAATATGTAAAAGATGAATCTGTAACCATTGTTATATCATTAGCAAATACATTTTCATTGGCATTGGCTGCTAGATCAGTATTTGTTCCCAAAACGGAGTTGGCTGGAGTGATGGTATCTATAGAATCAATTAATTTCCACCTTAAATTTGGCATAACAGTACTTACATCAGTTGTCATTGCGCTATCACTATAAAAAGAAACCCATCCATCTACAACTTGAGTAGCCGTTCCTCCATCGTTTTCAATATCAATTTTATATACTTGGCACACAACATTATTATTGGCATCAATACAACCATTTTTTAATGCGGTGGACAAAGCCGATGTATTACTTTCTGATGTTGATAACTGTGGTACCATTACACCGGTATTAGTACTAGCAGCCGTTGGAAAAATTTTAGTAACATCTAATGTTAAATTGACAGTTGCGGCTATACCAGTAATAGTATTGTTATTAATAGCACTAATAGCAAGATAAGCATATGTAGCCCCTGTAATACTAAAAAAAAGAATTAAAATTAGGGTTATTGTTAATTGTACTTTAGTAAGTTGTTTTTTAGGTTTATTATTTTCATAAATATTCATTATGCTTCATCACCTACCGTATTTTCAATTTTAATAGAGCTAGCAATACTTCCTTTTATTTGTCCACCATTTCCAGCTTGCATTGTTATAATTGCTTCAAAACTGCCAATATCAGTATCATTTTGACTTTGTTGTAAGTTACTAAGCCATATTAATAAAATAAATTTAGTACTAGACATTCCCGTAACATCATAAGAATCTCCTAATGATAAACCTACTCCATCGCCCATAGGAGCAGCCTCTTTAGCAACACAATATATTTCCTCTTTTTCTTCAACATTATTTATTTTTACACACTTATCTTCTTCATAAGTATCACTTATCCTAAGCATCATATAACTAATATTTTGCATGTTGTTGGTTTGAATATCCATAATTCCAGAAATAAAATCAAGGTCTTCATTATAATCATATACATAAATAGTATAAGCGGAACAAGCTCCTCGTTTATATTTATCTTTACATTTATTATTCAGAGCTTTTAGAGCATCATTATCATTCATAGGTATAACAGAAAAGTCATTATATAATGGATTAATTTGCATACTAATACTATAAATAGTAGACTTTGTTTTTACTGAATTTGCGGCGCTTCTAGTAGAAGCTGTCCAATAAGCGTAAGTGGCACCTATTGTACAAATTGATAAAACAAAGACTGCTAAAACGCCATATAAAAGTCTAATTTCTTTTTTCATATTATCACGCTTCTATTCTAACATTATCATAACAAATAACCATTAAAATTGCAACCCTTTTTTTGTCGAACATTTGTTTGACAAACATTTATTTTTGTGATAAATTAGTGATGGTGCGCGGAACGTTCTTAACTGAAAAGGTTAAGCACTAAGGATTTACTCTTAGGAGAACTAATAGATTGAGTAAGGAATGATAGAGTAACGTCTTGAAACTTACCTATAAACACTGCGACGTGCAAGAGACTATATAGCT
>JAFURK010000003.1 GCA_017480975.1 Bacilli bacterium | reverse complement strand
TTATTCACATAGTTCCTTCAAAAACTTTTGATAAGTGTCAATATTATCGTGTAAGAAGAAAATAAGATGGTTATCTAGTTGTAGTTGTGTATAGATGTTAAAGTATTTTTAAGTATTTTAATTAAAAAGGTGAAAAAAAGGCTTGCAATTAAATAATTTTAATATTATAATTAAGTTGTTCCTGTACTTGGTATCTT
The DNA here is from genome assembly GCA_017480975.1 of Bacilli bacterium. Lineage (GTDB taxonomy): Bacteria > Bacillota_I > Bacilli_A > RF39 > UBA660 > RUG11198. Next base: position 5,806 of record JAFURK010000003.1, on the reverse strand, counting down.
GTACCTCTTACATATACTAGGTATTGGTGTAATAATAATTTAAGGAGGGGAAATAAATGGCTTTAAAGAAAGATGTTAAAACAAGCATTATTAAGGAATTTGCTAGAGATGAGAAAGATACTGGTTCTCCAGAAGTTCAAATCGCAATTCTAACTCATGAGATTAATGCTTTAACTGAACATTTAAAGAACAATAAGCAAGATAAACATTCTAAACGTGGACTTTTAATGAAAGTTGGTAAGAGAAGAAGTTTATTAGATTATTTACTAAAGACTGATGTTAAGAGATATAGAGCAATCGTTAGTAAATTAGGATTAAGAAAATAGTAATAAATAGTAGGCACTCATTTTTTGGGTGCCTTTATTTTAGGAAGGATTTATATATGGAAGAGAAGAAGATATTTAAGTTAAATTTTAGAGGAAGAGAATTAACTGTTGAAGTTGGTGAATTGGCGAAGCAAGCTAATGCGGCATGTTTAGTTAGATATGAGGATACAGCTATATTGTCAGCCTGTGTTATGAGTAATAAGGCAACAACAGCAGATTTTTTTCCACTTACAATTAATTATCAAGAGAAGTTTTATTCAGTTGGTAAGATTCCTGGTGGTTTTATAAAAAGGGAAGGAAGACCTACTGAACAAGCGGTTTTGGCAGCGAGATTAATTGATCGACCAATTAGACCTTTATTTGCTGAAGGTTTTCGTAATGAGGTACAAGTTATTAATACAGTATTGTCAGTTGATCAAGATTGTACGCCAGAAATGACGGCATTATTTGGTTCGTCGCTTAGTTTATGTATTAGTAATATTCCATTTGATGGTCCAGTTGCTGGAGTAGTGGTTGGAAGAGTTGATGGCGAACTTGTTATTAATCCAACAGCAGCTGAGTTAGAAAAAAGTGATATTACTTTATCAGTAGCGGGAACTAGGGACGCAATTAATATGGTTGAGTCTGGTTCAAAGGAAGTATCAGAGGAAGCTATGATTGATGCGATTATGTTTGGTCACGAGGCGATTAAAGAATTAGTGGCATTCCAAGAAGAGATTGTAGCTGCTATTGGACAAGAAAAGATTGAAGTAGAATTAGTTAAATTAGATGAAGAGTTAGTTAGTGAAGTAGAAGAATTTGCAACGGCAAAAATGTTAGAGGCGATTCAAATAAAGGATAAGTTAGAAAAGTATGCAGCGATTGATAAGGTTAAAGAGGACAGTGTTGAATATTTTAGTGAAAAATATCAAGATAATGAAGATGTAGATAAGATTATTGGTGATGTTAAAAAAATCATTGATAATATTGAGGCAGCAGAAGTAAGAAGATTGATTACGGAAGAACATATTCGTCCAGATGGAAGAGCGATGGATGAGATAAGGCCGCTAGCGGCAAGTGTTGATATTTTAGCCAGAACGCATGGATCAGGATTATTTACAAGAGGACAAACGCAAGTATTATCAACAACTACTTTAGGAGCTTTAGGTGAGCATCAAATCTTAGATGGTCTTGGTATTGAAGATGAGAAGAGATTTATGCATCATTATAATTTCCCAGCTTTTTCCGTTGGTGAGACCGGTAGATATGGGGCTCCAGGCAGAAGAGAGATTGGCCATGGTGCTTTAGGTGAAAGAGCACTATTACAAGTAATTCCATCGGAAAGTGATTTCCCATATACAATCAGAGTAGTAAGTGAAGTATTAGAAAGTAATGGTAGTTCAAGTCAAGCATCTATTTGTGCAGGATGTTTATCATTAATGGCGGCTGGAGTTCCAATTAAGGCACCGGTAGCAGGTATTGCGATGGGACTTATTACTAAAGATGATAAGTATACAATTTTAACTGATATTCAAGGCTTAGAAGATCATATGGGAGATATGGATTTTAAGGTAGCGGGTACAAGAAATGGTATTTGTGCGATGCAGATGGATATTAAGATTAAAGGTGTTAGTCGTGAAATCTTAGCTGAAGCTTTAGAGCAAGCTAAAAAGGCTAGAATGCAAATATTAGATGTCATGGAAACTGTTATTCCAGAACCAAGAGAAGAGTTATCTAAGTATGCTCCGAAGATTGAGACAATTATGATTAATCCAGAAAAGATTAAAGATGTTATTGGTCGTGGTGGTGAGATGATTACGAAGATTATTTTAGAGGCATCTCACGTTAAGACAGTTCAAGATAAAGATGCAGTTAAGGTTGATTTAGAAGATGATGGAAGAGTTATTGTATATCATAGTGATCCAGAAATTATTAAAACAACAATCGAAATGATTAAGAATGTGGCTAGAGAAGTAGAGATTGGTAAGACTTATCCTTGTCGTGTTGTATCAGTTCAAGAGTTTGGTGCTTTTGTTGAGTTATGGCCTGGATGTGAAGGATTAATCCATGTATCACAGTTAGATACAAAAAGAGTTGCGAAGGTAAGTGACGTAGTAAGTGTAGGAGACGAAGTTTTAGCGGTAGCAACTGGTTATGATAAGAAGGGAAAATTAAATTTATCTCGAAAAGAATTATTAATGAAGAAAGATAGTAAGAAGGAAACTGAGTAATTGGGTTTCTTTCTTTTTTATTAAAACATAGATATAAACTAATTTAGTTGTTTTTATAGATTTTTTTCTTTTTTTTTGATATTATTATTTTATGATGAGAATTTAAGATATGGATAGGTGATGAATTTGATTATAAATGGTGTTGATTGTATTGCTGATTGTGGTGGTGCTGGGGTTTTAAGAATTATTAAGTTTGTTTTTATACTGCTAGATATGGTTTTCTTTTTAATTCCAATGGGATTAATATTAATGATGTCAGTAGATATAGCAAAGAATGTTATATCGGGTAAAGATGATGAAGCTAAAAAAAACTTGAATATGGCTATTAAGAGATTGATATTTTGTGTGGCTTTATTTTTGGTTCCAACTATTGTTGATTTTGCGATAGGCTTGGTGAGTGATATAGGGGTTAAAAAACTTGCGTGTGTTGAAATAGCCAAAAATGAGGATTTGTCACAGTGTGAGATTGATATGACGATTGATAAAGATGACTATGATGTTGATACGCCTAATTTTAATAATCCTAATGGTTATACGGTAGTTTCAGGAAATGATGAAGAAAATAAAAGTAGTACTTCAGAGAAAGAATATGCTATAATTATTAATCCATCGCATCAAATAAATAATTATCCAATAACTAGTAATGATAAATATAATACTGAAAAAAAGTCGATGTTTGCCTTAGGTACATATCTTAATATTAAGTTTAAGACTAAAGGCTATGAAGTTGTTATGACTAAAAACTCAGGATATATAGATAAGGGTGATGGATGTTGGGATAGTAGTGATGGTAGTTCTAGTGACCCTAATTCAGCATGGTATAAATGTGCTGATAAGCAAATAAAATGGGGGATTGAGCAAGTAGGTGATAAAAAGAGTATTTATATTGCTCTTCATAGTAATGCTGGAGGTTTGATGGGACCTCAGGTATATTCGGCAACGGGAAAGACAAATGGTAAAAAGATTGCTGATAAAGTTTGTAGCTCTTTAACTAGTGTATATACTAGTAATGGTTATACGCCAAATAATGGCAATTGTTCTTTAAGTAATGATACGTTTGTTACAGAACCAATAAGATTTTATAATCAAGGTGGTAAGGGGGATGCTATCTTAATAGAAATAGGTTATCATGATAATGCTGATAATCAAAAATTTATAGAAGAACATCTTAGTGATTTGGCTGATGCGATTGTAAAAGGGGTAGAAAATTACGTTAATAGTTAGTTATGAGGATAAAAAGGAAAATATATTTAAGTATTTTTCTTTTCATTTTAAAATACTTATGTTAAAATAGGATTATATCGATTAGGAAAGGTGATTTATTTATATGGATTATGAAGAAATTTTAATTAATTGTGAAACAAGAATGGAAGAGGCACTTGAGGCATTAGATAAGCGATTTTTAAATGTTAGAGCAGGTCGGGCTAATGCATCGATGTTAGATGGGATTATGGTAGAGTATTATGGAGTACCAACTCCGCTTAAGCAATTAGCGAATATTTCAGTACCGGAAGCTAGACAATTATCAATTAAGCCTTTTGATAAAGGGATTTTAGGAGATATTGAGAAGGCTATTTTTGAGGCTAATATTGGATTAACTCCTAATAATAATGGAGAAGTAATATTTTTAGTAATACCAGCTTTAACAGAAGATAGAAGAAAAGAATTAGTAAAACAAGTAAAGCAAATTGCTGAAGAAGGAAAAATTGCGTTAAGAAATATTAGACAAGACGCTAATGGTGATATTAAGAAGTTGAAATTACCTGAAGATGTTGAGAAAAATGGTAATGAAGAGGTACAAGAGTTAATTGGTAAGTTTAATAAGTTAATTGAAGAAAAGTTAAAAGTAAAAGAACAAGAATTAATGACTATTTAATAGTCTTTTTTCTTTATTTTCATTAAAATGCTTAGAAGTATTTTATTTTATGTAAAAAACCAATTAATAAAAGAATTCGGTTAACTATATTGTTTAGAAAAATTATATGTGCTAATATAAATATGTAACTAAAAGTTAGGAATAAAAATCAGCTTTAAATTTTTTTAAAGTCAAAAATAAATAAGAAAATGGGTTTATGTTTTAATACTTATTTATAATCTGGAAGGAGACTGAACTATGGATGAAAGAATAATTACTAGTAATATGTTAAAAGAAGATAGTGACGAAACTAATATTCGTCCTCAAAGTTTAACTGAATATATAGGTCAAACGGATGTTAAAGAGAATATGAATATTTTTATAAAGAGTGCTTTGATTAGAGGTAAGCCGTTAGATCATGTTTTACTATATGGCCCTCCGGGCTTGGGGAAGACTACTTTAGCTTATATTATTGCTAATGAGTTAGGTAGTAGTGTTAAAACGGCTAGTGGGCCTTCGATTGAAAAGAGTGGTGATTTAGCGGCTATTTTATCGACATTAGAAGAAAATGATGTTTTATTTATTGATGAGATACATCGTATTCCTAGATTTATTGAGGAAATATTATACCCAGCGATGGAAGATTTTTGTTTGGATATAGTGGTTGGTAGTGAAGGTTCGACTAGAAATATTAGAATTAATTTACCGCCATTTACATTAGTTGGGGCTACTACGAGGGCTGGAGATTTATCAGCACCATTAAGAGATAGATTTGGGATTATTTCTAAATTGAATTATTATACAGATGAGGAGTTATACCAAATAGTTAAGAGAACTTCTAGGGTATTAAATATGAATATTGATGATGAGGCGGCACTGGAGCTTGCTAAGCGAAGTAGAGGGACGCCTAGAATTGCTAATAGGCTCTTTAAAAGAGTTAGAGATTTTGCTTTAGTCGATGGTAGTAATATTATTACTTTAGATATTATGAAAAAAGCTTTAACTAGATTAAAGGTCGATGATTTGGGGCTAGATGATACAGATTATCATTTATTAATTGCTATTATTGAAAGATTTAATGGTGGTCCAGTTGGATTAGATGCTTTAGCTAGTTCGATTGGGGAAGAATCATCGACAATTGAAGATGTATACGAACCATATTTGTTACAAACGGGATTATTAAAAAGGACCGCTAGAGGGAGAATGGTAACAGATTTGGCTTATCAGCATTTGAAGATGTCAAAAAAGAATTAGCCTTGTTATGGGTTTAATTCTGGTTCTAGATAATCTAGTGTGAGGTAAAAATAGTTTACCAAGATAATCTAGTGTGAGATTTTTATAAAAAAACTAGACAATCTAGTGTGAGGATAACAATAAAGAAATGTTATCCTTTTTTTCATGCTATAATACAATTT
>JAFURK010000049.1 GCA_017480975.1 Bacilli bacterium | reverse complement strand
TTAGATAAAAAATATAGAACGTTATCAGAAATAAAAAAAATTTAAATTTACGAAAAAAAGATTTGATACACAACATTTAAAAAACGCGCTAAGCCTTTCACGATAAGGGTTTGCGCGTTTTTACTGCAAAACTTAAGATTGTACTATATATTTCTTTTATTTGCAAGCTTTTTTCTACATTTTTTTGAAACTTTTTTTATACCTAAAATGCTTAAATTTATTTTCCCTAAAATTTAGATAAAAACTAGTACTAATTATCCCCTCTTTTATCCAAGTATACTACCTATTTATTATGATTTTATCAATATTTATGGTTAAAAAAATTTAAAATGCTTCATAAGTTTTTTCTTTCGTAGTAATAAAAAAAGAAACTTAATATATAGCGCAACTATTTGTTATGCTATATTCAACGTTTCTTTTTTATCTTTTTACTAATCTTTTATATTCGTTCTTTTCAGGAGTACCATTTATTAATTCTTTAGTTTCTAAAATTACACCTGTAAATTCAGAAGGTTGTAGATATACCAGATTTTCAGCACTTTTTTCTAAGTAATTTAATCGTTCGATGAAGTCATATTCACTTTCTTTACAATATATGTTAGGAATTAGCCCTAATTTTTCAGTATAAAATTCGTCTATTTCTTCAATGTCTTCTCTATTATATTTGAAGTCAGTTTCTTTAGTATTATTATTAAAAATTTTGTTAATTATTTTGTCAATTAATGAACCATTATCGAAATAGAAGTTTTTTTCTTTACTAAAGAAATAGCAAATATTATCAATATTATCATTATCTCTTAGATAAAAAATGGTGATTAGTAGTTTAAAATAATTATTAATATATTTACTTTTTTCTAAATCAATAATATCTTCATCTGTTAAATTAGAAAATATTTTTATATCTCTTCTAATCTTTGTTTCAGTTTGCTTTCTTAAGAGACTACTTATATGGATAGTTACATCATCAATATAGCCATTAGGCAAGGACATAGTTTCTAAATGATTATAAAGTTCTTCCTTATCTTTTTCTATTTCGTCCTTCCACATTAGCCATTGTTCAACAGAAAAATTATTATTAGTTTCTTCACAACCTTTAAAGCAATCGTATTTATTTAGTAAATCAAAGATAAATCTAACTTTAGCTATTTCATATCTATCTATACCAAACATATCACAATTGCTATAATCAGGTAATTTTCCATAGAAAATTACGTATTGTCTTAATAAGAGCATACTCATATAATCGTCATAAAGACTTTTACGACAGTCTAAATTTGTATTTTTTGTTTCCATTTTCCCCCTTCTTTCATAATTTAATTGGTACTATTTTAGCATTTTATTTATTATTTGGCAATAGATTTTAATCGCTAATATTTTTCTTTCACACCTACGTGTAAAGCTATCCACTAATAATTAATTATTTAGACATTTAAAAAGCTATCAATAGTGATAGCTTAGTTATTTAGCTTCAGAAAATGTAACTTTATCAAAATAATGTACACCGTCATTTAATGTTTCTAAAGTTTTAGTTGTAATTAGGAAGTAATTATCTCTAGTAATATTTTTATCACTTACAGGGTCATCCCATGTTAAGTCTAAGTGAAACCAAGTTCCATCTAATAAGACTAAGTTCCAAATATGTTGGTCATTGCTAACTTTGTAATTAATAATATTTAATTTATCTAAAAATATTTTCATGGCATCGGAGTAACCACTACAAATACCGAATCCTTCAATTAATACACCATAAGCAGTATTTGATCTGTAAGTTGTGTCATTTATATTCTCAGTTTTTAAAGTATCATATTCGGCATGATTAATAATATAGTCGTGCAAAGTTTTAATTTTTTCTTTAACTGTCATGTTATCTCTGACATTTTGTTGAAGAATAGTATCAATTCTGTTATTAATTTGTTGTTTTTCCTCTTCGGTATAGGTATGTTTTATTTCTATTTCGATAACATTTTCATCAAAATTAAAGATAATGCTATCAAAACTATTGTATGGATGAACATAGTTATTTAAAATGCTTAAAAGGTTGGTGTCGCTAGAAATGCTTTCCATATCTTGGTAACAAGTGTCATAATCTTTAGCGCAGTATCTTTTAGAGTAACTAACACCTGAGTTAATTAGATAATAAATAGAATTAATAATTTCCTGTCTAGAGCTAACTTCAGCTTCTTCATGATTATCTACAAACATAAAATGGTCCTCAAGAAAATAACTATTTTCTGCTTGCTGACCATATTCACGTTCAATAGTTCTCGAAGTTAAAATAAAGCTAATATCTTCCTTAAAAAAAGTACAAACTGTAATAAACGTAATAACAAAAGCACCCACTGTAACAATTAATTTTTGACCCCAACTCATCCCAATCACCTTTTTCTATTCTCAATTTCATTATATCATATTAAAAATAAAAAAAGAAGTAATTTTATTATTTTACTTCCATTTTGTTAACTTTTTGTGCTAAACGAGATTTTTCTCTGTCAACTTTATTCTTATGAACTAATCCTTTTGATTTTGCGTTATCTAAGGCTTTGATAGCAGCTTTTAAATATTTTTCTGCTGCTTCTTTATCCCCAGCAAGAATAGCTTTATCAGTATTTTTAATAGCATTCTTTACTGTAGATTTTAACATAGTATGTGCCTCAGTTCTTTTTGCGATTTGTTTAATTTTCTTTTCCGCATTTTTTACATTTGCCATTAAGTTTCATCTCCTTCCAAATTAGCTACATATAATTCTAACAAAAAAATATTAAAAAGGCAAATATTTTCGTTAAAATTTGTTAAAAATATATATAAATAAGGGATTATTAGGGCTGATTAAGCTCAAAACTATTAATTTATGATTATGCTAGTTAAGATAGTTGTAAGTATTTTTAGGGTATAAATCATTTTTGAGATAATGTATATATAAAGAAAGGAATGAAGCTATGAAAAATAGAATTGATTTAAAAAATTTTAATATTAGAACCGATTTGGTTATCGATAACGAAATTCATGATAGTTACATTAACAAGAAAAATATCAGTGATTCGATTGCCGTAACGAGTGTTGATGTTAATGACGAGTTGGGAACTGAGTTAAATAAGAAGCCTGGTAGTTATATCACGATTGAATTTGAAGATATTACTAATCATGAAGATTGTGAAGATGTTATAAGGTGTTTGAGTGAAGAAATTATGAAGTTACTTTCTAAGAAAAAGATTGATAAAGATAGTTCTTGTTTGGTATTGGGATTAGGTAATAGGTTTAGTACAGCTGATTCATTGGGACCAATTACTTTAGATAAGGTTATGGTTACTAGACATTTATTTCTTTTAAATACTGGTGTTAAGGATGGAATTAGAGAGGTTTCAGCAATTAGTCCGGGGGTTATGGCAAATACTGGAATAGAGACTTATGATATAATTACTAGTTTAATTGAAAGGGTTAAGCCTAACTTTTTGATAGCAATTGATGCTTTAGCGTCTTCTTCAATAGATAGAATTAATAAGACAATTCAAATTACTGATACGGGAATTCATCCAGGTAGCGGGATTGGTAATAATAGAAAAGAAATTAGTATTGATACGGTCGGTATCCCCGTTATTGCAATTGGGGTACCGACGGTGGTTGAGAGTTCTATTTTAGTTAGTGATACGATTGATTTTATTTTTCAGCATATATCTTATATTAAGGCCAATTATGAAAGTAATAAGTTAGTGGTAGGTCATAGGGATAGTAAGAAATATTTAGAAAAACTTAGAGAACAAAATTTAAATGAGAATGAAAAAAAAGAACTTAGTGGTATTCTTGGAACGTTAGATGAGGGAAAGAAAAAAGAACTTATTTATGAGGTTTTGAATAGTATTGATTATAATATGATTGTTACACCAAAAGAAATAGATTTTTTGATTGATAAGTTAAGTGGGGTAATTGCTAGTGCTATTAATAAGAGTTTACATGAGTGTGTAACAGATAATTTCATAAGTTAAAAAAATACTTATTAAGTCGATACTTATTAATTAGCTATAGCTAAATAGTAAGTTTTGTGACTAAATAAGTATTTTAAATTAAAATGGTAATTTAAAGTTCCCTGATCCCATCATTTTCATCATCTTCTTCATTTCTTCGAATTGCTTTAGAAGTTGATTTACTTCGGTTACAGTTGTTCCTGAACCGTTGGCTATTCTTTGTTTACGAGAAGCTTTTAGTATTTCAGGATGTTTTCTTTCGTAAGGTGTCATTGATAGAACGATAGCTTCAGTACGAGCCATTTTTTTAGGATCAATTTTAATGTTGTTTAGTCCCATCTTCTTAGCCCCCGGTAGAAGTTTTAGTAAATTTTCTAAAGGTCCCATTTTTTTGATTTGGTTTAATTGGTTTAAGAAATCTTCTAAGTCAAAATTGCCTTTTGTCATTTTCTTAACCATTTTTTCAGCATCTTCTTCATCTATTTCACTAGAAACTTTTTCCACTAATGATAGAATGTCCCCCATTCCTAGGATACGTGAAGCCATGCGATCTGGGTGAAATTCTGATAAACCATCCATTTTTTCGCTAATACCAATGAATTTGATTGGAATATTAGTTAGATGCCTTACGGATAGCGCTACTCCTCCCCTAGTATCTCCATCTAACTTAGTTAAAATAACACCAGTTAGAGATAATTTGTCATTAAAACCAGTTATAACATTAATAGCATCTTGCCCCATCATGGAATCGATTACTAATAAAGTTTCGTGTGGTTTTATTATAGTTTCGATATTTTGCAATTCTTCCATTAGTTTCTCATCGATTTGTAATCTACCAGCTGTATCGATTAGAATATAATCAAATTGATTTTCTTTAGCATAGTTTAGAGCATTCTTGGTAATTTCGATTGGGTCTTTCTTACCTTCAGAATATACTTCAATATTTAATTCTTTACCAATCGTTTTTAATTGATCAATAGCGGCTGGTCGATAAACATCACATGCTACTAAAAGAGGTTTCTTTTTATGATTTTTTCTTAAGAGATTAGCTAATTTCCCAATAGTAGTAGTTTTACCTGAACCTTGCAATCCAACTAACATGGTAATAGTAGGATTTTTATCAGTTGTTAATGGTACTGAGTCACCACCTAGTAGTTCAGTTAATTCGTCTCTTACAATTCTAACAAATTCTTCACCCGGAGATAGTTTAGCATTGACGTCAGTGCCTAAGGCTTTTTCTTTTACTTTATTAGTAAATTCTTTAACTACTTTATAGTTTACGTCAGCTTCAAGTAATGATAATCTGATTTCTCTCATCATATCATTAATATTATCTTCAGTTATTTTTCCATATCCTTTAATTTTATGCATTACATTTTGTAATCTATCACTTAAATTTTCAAACATTTTATATCACCTACACTTGATTATACACTAAAAATAAATTTTTTCATATAAATTAACTAAAAATACTTGATTTTTTTATTTTTATCCTTTATAATTGTAATTGTCCTGAACGAAAAGGAAGGCTAAAGTTCATAAATATGAAGATAAGTCATATATATTAGTAAAGGACTAAATATTATGCGGGTGTAGTTTAATGGTAGAACTTCAGCCTTCCAAGCTGACCACGTGGGTTCGATTCCCATCACCCGCTCCATA
>JAFURK010000048.1 GCA_017480975.1 Bacilli bacterium | reverse complement strand
TAATAAGCGAGATGTATTATATAACAAAAGTATAAAATTTTCCCTTAGAATTAGAATATAAGATAATTTGTTTTGATATGTAAAATTTTTGCTTAGAATTTAAAATATAATCATGTAAAATTTTTCCTTAAAAGTCACATAAAATTTACCTTAAGCTATCAAACTATTTCTTTTTTTATTATTCTGTGCTAAAATATATACGAAAAAAAGGAAGGGATTATTATGAATGATACAATTGCTGCTATCTCAACCGCTCTAGGTGTTGGAGCCATTTCTATCATAAGAGTAAGTGGACCTGATAGCATTCAAATAGTAAACAAATTATTTAAGGGCCATGACTTAACAAAAGTAGATACTCATACTATTCATTATGGCCATATCATAGATAAAGAAGAAATAATCGACGAAGTTTTAGTATCAGTAATGAAAGCTCCCAAAACATTTACCACTGAAGACATTGTTGAAATTAACAGTCATGGCGGAATTTCAACCACTAACAAAGTATTAGAATTAGTACTAAGCAATGGAGCTCGATTAGCCGAACCAGGCGAATTTACCAAAAGAGCCTTTTTAAACGGCCGAATAGATTTAATTGAAGCCGACGGAATTATGAATATTATTTCTTCAAAAACAGATAAAGCTAGACAACAATCTATCAACCAATTAAGTGGAAAAGTATCTAATCGTATCAAATTATTAAGAGATAAATTAGTTGCTATCATTGCCAATATAGAGGTAAATATTGATTACCCTGAATATGATGACATTGACGAAGTAACTAATGATAAAATTAAACCAGCACTTTTATCTTTTAAAGAAGAATTAAATAAAATAATTGAGAAATCAGTTGAAGGAAAAATTATTAATCAAGGAATTAATGTTGGAATATTTGGCCGACCTAATGTTGGTAAAAGTAGTTTGTTAAATGCTTTACTTGAAGAAGAAAAAGCTATTGTAACTGATATAGAAGGAACTACTAGAGATATAGTTGAAGGGACCATTAATCTAAATGGTGTTGTCTTAAACATTATTGATACTGCAGGTATTCGTGAGACTGATAATGTAGTTGAAAAGATTGGTGTTGAAAAAAGTAAAAATATCATGGATTCTTGCGATTTAAGTATTTTAATTCTAAATAACAATGAACCATTAACTGAAGAAGACATCAATTTATTAAACACTTTAAAAGATAAAAAACACATTGTTTTAATTAATAAAATTGATTTAGAAAACAAACTAGATGTTTCGAGATTAAAGACAAAATACTTAAAAATAAGTGTTGCTAATGATCAAGGTATCGACGAATTAAAAGAAAGAATTATAGAACTATTCAATTTAGGAGAATTAGAAACTGAAGATTTAACTTACCTTAGTGATGCCAGAAGCATTGCTCTTCTAAAAAGAGCCCTAACTCATATTGAAGAAAGTATTTTATCTATCGATAATGAAGAACCAATTGAAATGGTTGAAATGAATATCAAAGAAGCATGGAATACTCTAGGAGAAATTATTGGAGAAACTTACAAAGAAGAATTACTAGATGAATTATTCTCAAGATTTTGTCTAGGAAAATAAAAGAAAGTTGTGGTAATTATGAAAGAATATGAAATAATTGTTGTCGGTGGAGGACATGCCGGCTGCGAAGCTGCTTTAGCTACCTCTCGTATCGGTCATCCTACTCTACTTGTAACAGGAAATTTAAATAAAGTTGCCGATATGCCTTGTAATCCATCTATTGGTGGTTCTGCTAAGGGAATAATCGTAAGAGAAATAGATGCCTTAGGTGGTGAAATGGGAATTAATGCTGACAAAAGCCTAATTCAAATGAAAATGCTAAATTCCTCTAAAGGACCATCTGTTCACTCATTAAGGTCTCAAGCTGATAAAATAACTTACCCACAAAATATGTTGAAAACTCTAAAAAATCAAGCAAATTTAGAATTACTAGAAGCCATGGTCGAAGACCTAATCGTTGAAGATCAAACTGCAAAAGGAATTATTCTATCAGATGGTACAAAAATTACAGCAAATATAGTAATATTAACAACCGGTACTTACCTAAAAGCTGATATTTTAAGAGGCTCAACTAGAACTAGAAGCGGTCCCAATGGAGAAAAACCATCTAATCATTTAAGCGATAAATTAAAAGAATATGGCCTTAAGATATTAAGATTAAAAACAGGAACCCCACCTCGAATTGAAAAAAGTTCTATCGACTTTACCAAGGCAAGACGCGAATATGGTGATTCAATTCCTTATACTTTCTCTCATGACATTGACCCAATTTATGATGTCCAAAATCAAGAACCTTGCCACTTAATCTATACTACAGAAACTACTCACAAAATTATTTTAGATAACTTATCAAAATCGAGTATGTATGGAGGCTTAAATGATATTAAAGGCGTTGGTCCAAGATACTGTCCATCTATTGAAGATAAAATAACTAGATTTAAGGATAAAGAAAAACATCAATTATTCTTAGAACCAGAAAGCCTATATTATGATGATATCTATGTCCAAGGTTTTTCAACTAGTATGCCAGAAGACGTTCAAGAACAAATGGTTCATTCCCTACCCGGATTAGAGAATGCTAAAATATTAAAATATGCTTATGCCATTGAATATGACGCTATCTATCCTACCCAAATAAAAGCTAACCTAGAAACCAAAGTAATAAGTAATCTATTCACTGCGGGTCAAATCAACGGTACTAGTGGCTATGAAGAAGCTGCCTGTCAAGGTTTAATGGCCGGTATCAATGCTTCCCTAAAATTAAAAGGCAAGGACCCGCTAATATTAAAAAGAAACGAAGCTTATACTGGTGTATTAATTGATGACTTAGTAACTAAAGGTACTATCGAGCCATATCGTATGCTAACATCCCGTGCTGAATATCGTCTTCTATTACGCCATGACAATGCTGACCTTCGATTAAGAGAATACGGTTATCAAGTCGGCCTAATCGATGAAGAAAGATATCAAAAATTTAAGAAAAAATTAGCAAATATTGATAAATTAAAACAAGAATTACAACAAACTAAATTAACTCCTAATAATGATACCAATACTAAGTTACAAGAAATAAATTCAAGCTCAATCAAAGATGGTATTACTATATATGACTTATTAAAAAGAACTGAAATTACTTTAGAAAAATTAGCTCAAGTTAATTTATATGAAGCAAATTATTCAAAAGAAGTTATATCCCAAGTAGAAATTCAAATAAAGTATGAAGGTTATATTCAAAAAATAGAAAGAGAAGCTGCTAAAATGTTAAAAAATGAAGAAAAACAAATTCCAGAAGATATTGACTATAACAAAATAAAAAATCTTGCTAGTGAAGCTCGCCAAAAATTAGAAAGCATTCGCCCTACTTCTATTGGTCAAGCCATGCGTATCAGTGGTGTTAATCCATCTGATATATCTATTTTAATGATTTACTTAAGGAAGAATTATAATGAATAAAGAATTATTTATTGAAAGTGTTGAAAAACTAAATATCAATTTAACCAATGAAATGTTAGATCAATTAGAAGAATACTATAAAATATTAGTAAGTGAAAATGCTAAATATAATTTAACTACTATAACCGATAAGGAATCTGTCTATCTAAAACATTTTTATGATAGTCTTACCCTATCAAAGATAATTAAACTAGATAATCAGTCTTTATGTGATATTGGGACAGGCGCTGGCTTCCCGGGAATGGTATTAAAAATAGCATTTCCCAATTTAAAGGTGACATTAGTCGACGCTACCGAAAAAAAATGTAACTTCTTAAAATTAGTCATTAACAAGCTAAATCTAAAAGATATCGAAGTAATAAATGCTAGAGCTGAAATTTATAGCAAAGAAGTTCGAGAAAAATATGATATTGTTACTTCTCGCGCGGTAGCGCCTCTTAAACACCTATTAGAATATTCAATCCCCCTAGTAAAAGTAGATGGTACTTATATTGCTATGAAGAGTGACATTACTAAGGAATTAGAAGGTATATCCAATTATGAAAATAAATTAAAGATTTATAATCAAAAAATACTTACCTTTAAACTTCCTGTTGAAGAAAGTACTAGAACTCTAATAAGCTATACCAAAAAAGAAAAAACAAATAAAATATATCCCCGTCGATATAATGAAATCAAGAAAAAAGAAATTTAAAAATGACTGTTCAAAAATTAATTACTTATTTTTTTGAACAGTCATTTTTGCTGTTTTAATAAATTTTTATCAATCCCCATCCTTGTTAATTCTTCATCTATATTTTCTTTTACAAACAATTCAATAGGAATATCTAAAACAATAGAAATATAATAAAGTACTCCTAAAGAAAAAGTTTGGTGTGTCTTTACACTTTCAATATTTCCAATAAAACCTCTAGAAAAAGTAGAATTCATACTAAGTTGTTCTTGTGTCAAACCTCTATATTTTCTAAAAAACTTTATTCTTTTAGAAGCTATATCATATATATGATTAATATTATCTTTTTCATTCATAATGTATCAACTCATACTAATTTTATCATTATATAATTGCAAAAAATGTCAGCGTATAGTTGCAGAAAGAAAAATTATATGTTAGAATCTTCATAGAAGGAGGAGTAAAATGAATCAAATAATAGGGTATAATCCCCAAACTGGAGAACCAATTTATCAACAACAATCCCAAAATTATCAAAATAATATTGGAAATTCACAATTCAATCAACAAATTATTTATGCATCTTTTAGAAAAAGATTAGGGGCATATTTAATAGATTCTATTATTATGGGAGTTGTAGGACTTATAATCTATGCATTATTAATAACAATAAACTTTTTTATGTCAATGCAAAATTCTAGTAGTTTTATTGGAATAATTATGATTATTTGTACATTGTTAATTATGTGGGGCCAACCGATTTATTGTTTATTTGCTGAATGTTCAAAAAAACATGCAACTTTAGGAAAAAGAATTATGCACATTGTTGTAAAAAATAACGATGGAAGTTATTTAACATTTCCGCAAAGTCTAATTAGAAATTTATTAAAATTATTCATTCCAGGTGGAACATTAATTTCTATTATTACTATTTTGTTTAATCAAAAGAAACAAGCCCTTCATGATATTATTTTAAATCAAGTAGTAGTAAATGAATAAAAAATATAATTATTTTTAAACAAAACTTTACATAAAATGTAGAGTTTTTAAATTAACAATAATAGTCAAGTAGATGCCAAATTTTATAAATTTTTCTCTTTTTTATTGAAAAAAAATAAATTTTATTGTATGATACATATAGAATAGAAAGAATTGAGAGGGATATTATGGATAATGTTGTTCAAAATATCAGTATTGAAGATATTATTCCAATTCATTTTCAACCATCTAACGAGGAACAACAAAAAATAGTGGAACTAGCCCAATTAGTTAAAGCATTTGGACTACTAGATCCTATATTAGTTAGACCAAAAGATGGTAAATATGAAATAGTTATGGGAATGGATAAATATCAAGCTGCTTTAATAGCAAAACTAGACAAAGTTCCAGTTGTTGTAAGAGAAGTAGATGATGAAGCATTTTCTAAATATTCAAATATTGAAAATAAGCAACAAATATCTACAACTCCTCCACCACTAGAAAATTGGACAACAAAAAGATTAAATGATGATTCTGATGTTGTCAATTTATCAGAGTTAAGCAAAATCAAAATAGAATATGAAAGGGACGATTTAAAAATGAATAACGGACAATTAAATAATAATATGATGAATAATAATTTAACACCAGCTGGAATGAATCAACAACCGCAAGGGCAAGGCCCAACTTTTGGAGGAAGATTTTTCCCTTCTTTAGAAGATGAACCAACTAATATGAATATGGCAGGAGGACTTAATTTACAGTCAACTCCTGCACAGTCAGCTCCTATGGAAACACCTAGCTTAGGACAAAATCCAACACCTACTACTAATAATTTAATTGATTTAACAGACTTATCACTTGATAAAGAACCCGCTGTTAATGCACCACTTCCTGATTTTGGAACCCCAAATTTAAATACAACTCCAGATATTTCTATTCCATCAATGAATAATGGGCCAATGCAATCAACCGGTTTTGATATCTCGGCATTAGAACAAAAATCTATGACTAATCCAACTGATAACATAATAAATTTAGATAATTTACAAAATAATAATCCTGTTGTTCAACCTATATCAGAACCAGTTTCAATGGAAACATTACAGGCTGACTTTGGAGCTCCAACGCCTCAGATGGCACCGCAATTTGACATGAACCAAAATTTAAACAGTTCTCAATCAAATATTTCTAGCTTTAATGAACCAACTAATATGGAGTTACCAAATATGAATTTTGGTCAACCAACGATGATGTCACCAGAACCAACAATTCCTACGCCTCAACCGCAAACTAATTTTGACATTAATCAAAATCTAAGCATCAATTCAGATTTTACTACTCCTATGCCAACTCAACCAACTGAAGCACCAACAATGTCAAATAAAGATATAACACCAGTTACAAGCACAATTAAAAATTTAGCATCTAGTTTAGAGGCATTTGGATATAAAATAAATATAACTGAAGAAGATTTACCAACTTCAGCTAAAATAATTATTGAAGTAGAGAAATAATCACTCTACTTTTTTCATGAAAATAAAAATACTTAATCAGAATTAAACTTCAAATAAAGTTCTAACTAAGCATTTTGTTAACCTGCTACCTTTTGTTCATTTTCTTCCTTGAATACTGCTTCAAAGTCTTTCGTCTCTGTACTAGGCTCTGTTCCTTTTAAAAAATAAAAGATTTTAGTATTCTTATCCCCATCCTTAGCTAATTCTCCTGTAATAGGATTAACCAAAGTACCAACTACATTTTCAGGCAATTCATACCAACTATTATCTTTATCTTTTAAATACTCCTCCATAGTATCAATCCAAATATTCTTATGGTACCCATTATCATTTGAAGCTATTTTCTGATTATCATCATATCCATTCCATATCGATAATACTGCATTTTTATTATATCCAATAATCCATACATCTGTATCAGTAGTTCCTGTTTTAATTGCATACTTATTAGATATCTTGGGTAGCAAACTAATTACTGTTGGATAATTATAACCAATAAAAGCTGAATCGTAAGTATAAGTAAGCATCTCATTTAATATAAAAGTTAAACTCTGATTTAAAACTAATTCACCATAATCCTTATATTCATATAAAACGTTTCCCTCATTATCCTCTACTCTCTCAATAAAATGACTTTCAACTTTATATCCCGTATTAGCAAAAGTGCTATAAGATTCAACCATCTCAATCATACTAATCTCGGCTGTACCAAGCGCTAAAGAAGGAAGTGCTTTCATATTACTTTCAATTCCTAATCTTTTTGAAGTATTAATTAGATTCTTTTCCCCTAAAAATAAATGGGTTTTAACTGCATAAATATTATCAGAGTAAGATATTGCCGCTCCCATTGTAATTAACCCATTAGCGTAAGTATCATTATAATTATTAGGCGTATAAGTCTGATTATTAGAAAAATTAAATGTTGTTTTTTCACTAGTAAAACAAGAAGCTGATGTAAATCCATTCTCCAAAGCCGAATAATAAAGGATAGGCTTCATCGTTGACCCAACTTGTCTTTTAGCATTAATCGCCCTATTAAATTGACTCTTTGAATAATCAGTTCCCCCTATCATTGCTAATACTCCACCATCATTAGGATCCATCATCATTCCAGCAACCTGCAATTCATTTGTATCTTCCATATTGTTCTTAACAGCATTTTCTAAAGCTTCTTGAGCCTCAACATCTAATGTGGTATAAATCTTTAAACCACCCGTTGAAAGAATTGAGTTAGGGATTGTTGGAATATTTTCTAATTCACTTAATACTGCATCCCTAAAATAAAGAACATTCTCTAACTCACTCTGATTACTTTTTCCAATATAACTAAGTTCATATTGATAAGCATTATTCATCTCTTCCGCGGTTATAACACCATTATTAACCATTGAAGTCAGTACTGTCTTTTGCCTACTTTTCGCCCTATCTTCATGAACAAGAGGAGAATAATTAGAAGGAGATTGAGGAATCCCTGCCAACATTGACGCCTCAGCCAAAGTCAATTCACTCGCACTATGTCCAAAATAATACCAACTAGCATTTTCAATTCCATATACTCCACCATAATTAATTGTGTTCAAATAACCTTCTAGTATCTCTTCTTTAGTATAATGAGCTTCTAACTCCGCTGCAAGCATCGCCTCATCAATCTTTCTTGACCAAGTCTTGTCATAATTTAAAAATAAATTTCTAGCATATTGCTGAGTAATCGTCGAAGCTCCTTCCTTTAAGCTCCCACTTTGTACATTTTTTAAAACTGCTTTTAATATTCGCAAATAATCAAATCCTAAGTGCTTATAAAAATACTTATCTTCTGTATTTATTGTAGCCTCTATTAAATAAGGACTAATCTTATCTAAAGAAATCCAATCTTCATTATCATCAAAAATTAAATTACCATCACTATCATACAAATAATAAGATTGGTTTTTATTTATCTCTATTCTAGGAGTAATATAACAATATAAATAAAGCCCAATATTAAATATTAAGAATAATACACCACACCAACCCATAAATTTAAGTATTTTCTTTCCTCGTTTCATAAATTATCTCACTCTTTTCCAAATAAAATAAGCAAATTTATTCCTTATTTATATTATTAGTAAAAAAAATATAAATATAAGTTTTATTTTTAAAAAACTTGTGGTATAATGACTACTGAATTAATGCTGAAGGAGGAATATTTACGAAAATAGAACTTAAAGGTTATTTAAAAGATATAACCAATAATGAAAAAACTTTGATAAATACTACTGCTATAAAGAATAATAAGAAAATATCTTATTATTTAGATAAAGAAAAATATACTCTTTTTATAGCGGACTCTCAAAAATTAATTCTAAATCGAACAACAAATGAGATAGATTCAAGTCTTTATTTTGAATTAAATAAAACAATTCCTGCTATTTATACTATAAAAGAAAATAATCTATCTTTAAATATTGATATTAGAACCAATAAAATTGAAATAGATAATAATTATATTAAAATAGCATATACTGTGATTGATTCTGATATTAATTATGAATATTATATAGAAATGAGTGAATGTATATGAGTATAAAAACTACAATAGCACATATTATAAAATGTAGTTTAAATGAATTATATAATTTAGAAGAATTTGATAAAAAAAATATTGTTGTAGAAATACCTGCAAAAAAAGAAAATGGTGACTATTCTACTAATGTAGCTTTAACTTTAACTAAAAAATTACATAAGCCTCCTATGGCCATAGCTGAAGAAATTAAAGCTAATATTGCTGAAAATGATATTGTTGAAGATATCAAAATAGCCTCTCCTGGTTTCATTAACTTTTACTTAAAAAAAGATTATTTACTAAGTCAAATAAACACTATTATTGATCAAAATAGAAATTATGGAAAAAGTAATATTGGTAATGGTAAAAAAATAAATATTGAGTTTGTTAGTGCTAATCCAACTGGTATTCTTCATATTGGCCACGCTAGAGGTGCCACTTATGGTGACAACTTAGCTAGAATAATGTCTTATAGTGGTTTTGATGTAACCAAAGAATACTATATTAATGACGCTGGCAACCAAATGAATAACCTAGGTATATCGATTAAAGAACGTTATAAAGAAATTTGTGGTCAAGATTGGAACTTACCTGAAGATGGTTATCATGGTAAAGAAATCATAACTCTAGCTCAATATATTTATGATTTATATCAAGATACCAAATTAAATGAGGATATCGAATTCTTTAAACAACAAGGATTAGAAAAATTATTAGACCAAATCAAAAAAGATTTAGATTATTACCGTGTTAATTTTAATATCTTTACTAGCGAACAATCTTTATATGACAAATGCCTAGTTGATGATACTCTAAACAAATTAAGAAATAGTAATTATTGTTATATTGCTGATGATGCCTTATGGCTAAAAACTAGTGATTATGGTGATGAAAAAGATCGTGTTCTAATTAAAAATGATGGTAACTATACTTATCTAACACCAGATATTGCCTATCACTTAGATAAAATCAATCGAGGTTATGATGAACTTATTGATGTTTTAGGAGCCGATCATCACGGTTATATTAATCGTTTAAAAGCTGCCTTAACCATGTTAGGAAAAGACAGCAATATCTTAGATATTAGAATATTACAAATGGTACGTCTAATTAAAGATGGTGAAGAATTAAAACTAAGTAAAAGAACTGGTAAAACTATTACTTTAATGGACTTAGTTGATGAAATTGGCGTTAACGCTACTAGATACTTCTTTGCTTCTCGTAGCCTTGATACTAGTATGGACTTTAATATTGATTTAGCCTTAAAACAATCAAACGAAAATCCAGTATACTATATTGAGTATGCTAACGCTAGAATTTGTTCAATTTTAAGAAATTATAAGAAAAAACCAACAAAACATGATAAATATACTACTTTAAATAGTGAAGAAGCATATACTATTTTGAATAAATTATCAGACTTTGAAGATGTAGTTATCTCAGCTAGTTTAAAGAAAGAACCCCATCTAATTGCTAACTACGTATATGACCTAGCGACTCTATTCCATTCATACTATGCTAAAGAAAAAATGATTACGGATGACGAATTAGCTACATCAGAAAGAATGAATTTAATCATTGCAATTCAAATTGTAATAGGGAATGCCCTTGATTTACTAGGCATTATACCAAGAGAGGAAATGTAGGAGGAAATTATGAAATTAAATCAAATACCTATTCAGGAGTTAGAATTATTACCATATACTGCAATTGCTAAAATGTATTTAGAAGAAAATAAAGTAACTAAGAATACTGCTGACTTATTTAAAGAAGTATGTAAATTATTAGGATTATCAGACGACGAATACGTTGATAATATTGCTGACTTTTTCGAATCTTTAACTACTTCAAAAGAATTTATTCTACTAGAAGATGGAACATGGGATTTAAAAGCTAATCATAAAGTAAAAGTTGTTATTGAAGATATTGAAGAAGAAACTGACGACGAAGAAGAGAACGAAGATAACTTAGAAGAAGAACTAGACGAAACCGACATCGACGACATTGTTGACGACGAAGGCTTTATCGATGACGATGCTGATGATGACCTAGCCGAATTAACAATTGTAGATGACGACGAATTAGAAGAGTAACATCTTCTTTTTTTAATTTAAAATTTTAAACCTTAAATAATAAAAATCCCTCTAAAAAAGAATAATCTTCATAAGTATTTTCATAAAATAATAACTCCCACATACACTTAATTAGGGTGACTATTATGAATAATAAAACAATCGGAATACCAAAAGCTTTTCTCTATTATCGCTACCATATATTATGGGAAAACTTTTTCAGTAATTTAGGATACAAAATAGTAGTAAGCGAAGATACCACCAAAGAAATCATTGAATTAGGTAAAATCTATTCTATTGACGAATCTTGTTTATCATCTAAAATTTATCTTGGACATGTTGCCTCTTTAAAAGATAAATGTGATTATATCTTAATACCTAGAGTAGAAAACTATGGTAAAGGTGAAAAAGTATGCGTTAAATTTAACGCCACTTATGATTTAGTAAGAAATTTATTTGAAGATTACCAAATACTAGATTATAATCTCGAAAAAACCAAAAACTCTAACGAGTTTCTAAGCCTAATGAAATTAGGCCTTAAACTAACTAAAAAACCTTTCTTAACTCTAAAGAGCTATTTCATAGCCAAAAAACAAGAAAAAACTTATCATAAGAAAAGACAATTAACTCAAGCCAAAACCTTAGCTAGTACTAAACCCAAAATATTAATTGTCGCTCATCCTTATAACATCTATGACAATTATATTGGTACCCCTATTATCAAGAAATTACAATCCATGGGAATAGATATTATCTATGCTGATAAGTTAGATCGAAAAACAGCCAAATTATATGCCAGCCGCCTTTCACCAACCCTATATTGGACCTATTCTAAAGAGTTAATTGGCGCTATAGGATATTATCAATATACAGTTGATGGCATTCTTTTTCTAACTACCTTTCCTTGTGGTCCCGATTCTTTGGTGAATGAACTAATGCTAAGAAAAATTACCGATATTCCTATGACTAATATTTTAATTGATGAGCTATCAGCCGATACTGGACTAGAAACCCGTCTCGAAAGTTTTGTCGATATAATCAAAGAAAGAAGTGATAACCATTACTAATATTATCAGCTTTCCTCATATGGGAGATTATTATATACCAATAAAATACTTAGTAGGCTCTATTACTAAATGTAAAGTCTTAATCCCACCACAAATAACTAAGAAAACCATATCTCTAGGTAGTAAACATTCCCCAGACTATGTCTGTGTACCATTTAAATATAACTTAGGTAATTTTATTGAAGCTCTTGATAATGGCACTAACATTATCCTTCAAGCAGGTGGTGGCTGTCGCTACGGTTATTATGCCGAATTACAAGAGCAAATTTTAAAAGATTTAAACTATGATTTCAAATTTGTAAACTTTATTGAAAACAATCATGTTTCTATTAAAAGCATTTACAAATTTGCCAAATCAATTAATCCAAGCCTTAATATATTTAAATTTGCCTATTATGGCCTAAATACTATTTTAATGATTTTTATCATGGACAAATTATCAAAATATCCTCGCGAAAATATGGGATTTGAAATTGAAAAAAATAGTTTTCTAAAAACGGAAAAAAGTCTCTTAAACGAATTAAAGAGACAAAAACAATCACCTATAAAACTAATAAAAACTTACTTTAAATATAAAAAAAGATACAAAAAAATTAAAATTAATAAACCTAAAAACTGTATCAAAATAGGTATTGTCGGTGAACTTTACTCTATCATGGAACCATTTTGTAGTAATCACGTCGAACAAAAATTAGCCTCTTATGGAATTGAAGTTCACCGTTTTACCACTCTCACTTACCTATTATTTCAGAAAAAATTCAATATCAAAAGATTATTAAGAAAAGGTAAAAAATATCTAAAATACCATCTTGGTGCTGACGCAACTGAAAGTGTCGTTTTATCTTTAGAATTAGCTAAACAAAATTATGATGGTATCGTCCATCTAAAAAGCTTCGGCTGCACCCCTGAACTAAATGCCATGCCCATTCTAGAGAAAATAAGCAACGATTATCAAATTCCCATTATTTACTTTAGTTTTGATTCCCAAGATAGCGACGTTGCCATTGACACTAGACTAGAAGCTTTCTACGATATGTTACTTCAAAAAAAAAGAAAATAGTTTTACTAAAGAAGACTAACCATCTTCTTTTTTTAGTTCCTAACTTTAACCATCTAAAACTTTAATATAATCTAAATAAAATTAAGTATTTTCCCAACATAGATTATCCCTTATCTACTTTTATCTAAAATTTAATCAACACCTCTTTTGTATCTAAAAAAAATATGCTATAATAATTAAGAATAAGAAGGTGGTAATCATGAATATTATAATTTATTTAGGTATCCTAATTATATCTATATTTTCAATTCAACTAGCTAAAAAATACTTAGGAAAATTAGGATTAACTATAACTTTTATTGTTATGAGTACAGTATCATTTCTTTTAGCATTCAAATACATAACTTTATCAACTATAAATATTAATTCTAATAGTATTACTTATGTTACTATGTTTACCACTTTATATATGCTATTAGAAAGTACTAATAAGAAAGAAGTAAAAGAAATAATTAATCTTAACTTTATTATCAATATTTTTACTGCTATGATGTTATACATAATGACTTATTATACTCAATCATTAACAGATACTATCAGTATAAATATGAAAAATGTATTTAGTAGTAACTATCAAATATTAATTGTCTACCCCTTAACCACTTTATTATCTAATTATCTTTTAATTCGGGTACATGAAAAGATAAAAAAATTATATGACAATCACTTTATAACTACTGTTACTACTTATTTACTTATCGGAATTATCGAAGGAATAATCTATACTTTATTGGTATATAATCAAATTCTAAATACTAAAACTATAATTTTAGTAATCTTATCTACCTATATGGTAAGGTTAATACTTACTGTTATTTACTCATTATTTTTAACCTTACTATCTAAAAAGAAGGTGAAATCATGAACAGTACTATTCTTTTAGTTCTAGAGTTAGTTTTATGTTTAATAACCCAAACATTTTTATATAAACATTACAAAACAGCAGGACTGTACTCTTATATTATCATTTGTCTAATTTTAACTAGCCTCATGTCTTTAAAAACAATTACCCTATATAATTTTGATGTTAATTTAGGAATCATACCCTTTATTACTGTCTTTACTTCATCTAATATAATAATTCAAAAGAATGGACCTGATGCTATCAAACAATTGATATTAACTATCTCGGTAACTTCAATAATAAGTTATGCTATTCTATATCTTGTTCAATTACAAGAACCTAGTAACATTAACTTATTCACCAGTGCATCTTATGATAATATCTTTGTTGATAGTTTAAGAATGTATTTTGCTAACTTTGTAACCACCCTTTATTCCCTACTTCTAAATGCTAAATTATATTACTACCTAAAGAAAATGAAGAACAACATCTTAATAAGCAATTTATTTTCAACTATAATTATTCATTTCTTAGCATCTATTTTATTTGGATTAATTGCGTATGTTTTCATCAAAGACCCAATTGACATCATTAAAATAATTATGATAAGATACTTAGTAAGTCTAATCGTAGGCCTAATCGGAACTATTCCAATTTATATAACAAAAAAAGTAACAGAATAAAAAGGATAAAAAATCTAACAAGTGAGGAAGTAATAATATGAGAACAAGAAAACAAGAATTAATAAGTGATGAATTAAAACCAATTGTAAGTGATTTAATCAAAAAAAATCGAGAAAAATATAACTATTCCCTAGAAGATTTATCCAAAGCCATTAACAATCAAAAAAATAGACAAACATTACATAAATATGAAAACGGAAAATTAAACATTCCTTATGATATATTATTCGAAATTTGTCGTGTCTTTAACATTGATAGCGAGTTCTTTAAAACTGCTCCTATAACTGATGAGGAGAAAAAAATCTTAGAAAAAAAGATGATTAAAGACTATGTTAGTAGCTTAAGAAAAGATAAGAACCTAACTCCTCAAATTGAGAAGATAATTAATACCTACAAAAATGCTTCTTATGAAGCGCCTAATAATAAAAGTGAGCTATGTATAAAGATAACTGATGATTCTATGTCTCCAGTTTATTTAAAGAATGACATAATCTATTTTCAAAAGCAAGACGATTACAAAAACGGCGACGACATCATCATCGCCGTAAAGAATAACACTTTATCAGTTCGTCGCCTATATCGTTACCCTAAAGGAATTATTTTACAAGCTATCAATCCTAAATATCCAACTATCAATGTAAATATAATTTCTAATGATATGATTTTAGGGCGTGTATCTTCTATATATCGAGAAATTAAATAATATATCAAAAGTACTTAACGGTACTTTTTTTCATTAAGTTGTGTTCAACTTTATGACTGAAACCTACAAAAATGCTATAACTTTTTCGACATTATATTAAAAGATATAATTATAAAGGCTCTTGATATTTTAGTGTGATGTCTATTTTTACTAAAATACAATGAAATAAGGGATTGCCCCTTATTTTTTGTTTAAATAAAAAATTATATTTTTTTACGGCTAATAGTAATTATTTTTTCATTTTTTCTGATTTCTATCTTTTTTAGTTATTCCTCTTATTTTTCCATTTAAAATGTATAATAGTCTTAATCTAAAAAATTCAAAATTCTTATATCCAAAAGCCACTCTTTTTACTACTTT
>JAFURK010000047.1 GCA_017480975.1 Bacilli bacterium | reverse complement strand
TTCCTTTAGCCCCAACCTCACGATTGATGCGTTGTGCTTCTCTAGTAGTTGGTAGGTGACAACCCCTACAACAGACTTTCACTGTCTAGCTAATTACCATGCCTAGCGCACAAAATAAAATTTTATTAAATTCTATTTTTGACGTATCTTACCTCACGGTAAGATTTTTCTGCTTCATTGACCTTCTATTAAAGCTTCTCCACAGACTTAAAATCCGACAGTCGCTGCCGTACTAAATAACTGCTAATGTCTAGCAGAAAAATTTGTTCGTCCTTTTATTTAGGTAAAATTATTAAAATGTATTTTTAATCCTTCAAACATTATATTTATACTGGCATTTAGATCTCTATCCATTTGATTATTACAATTACAACATTTATATACCCTTTCATTTAAATTTTTATATTTTGCATCGATATTTCCGCATACACTACAAGTCTGAGTTGATGGATAATATATATCTATTTGATGAAAATATTTACCTTTATTTTTTGATTTATATTGTAATTGTCTGATAATTTCATAAAATGAGGCATCTTGAATGTTTTTGGATAGTTTATTATTTTGTAACATATTTTTAGTATTTAATTTTTCGGTTACTATAATGTCATTATTATCAGTTATTTGCTTGGTGATTTCATGTAGATAATAGTTTCTAGCATTTTTTAATTTGCTATATAAGACTGCTAATTGATGTTTACATTTATAATAATTTTTACTTTTTTTAACTTTTCTAGCAAGACTTCTTTGTAGTCTTTTTATTCTTTTTTCATATTTTAAAATATATTTATTATTATCAACCATTGTACCATCTGATATTGTTATTAACTTCTTTATTCCTAAATCAAGTCCAATAATATTTTGGGGAATTGCATAATTGTTAGATATAGATGGTATTTCAAACACTACAGAGACATAGTATTTACCGTTTGGTTCTCTTGAAATGGTAGCATTGATAATTCTTCCATTTATTTCTTTTAGATTACGATATCCTTTAATATTTACCCATTTTAGTTTAGGTAATTTTATTTGTTTATTCGTTAAGTCGATTTCAATATTACAATATTCTTTTGTTTTATATTTTCTATAAATAGCATTTGTATTATATGAATTTTTAGAAAATTTATTTTTATAATTGGGATAACCGCCTTGTTTGTTAAAATATCTTTTAAAGGCATTTTCTAGATTAAATAAAGTCTTCCTAATAATAATACTATCAGCTTCTGTTAAAAAGGGATATTCTTGTTTTAAATAATTTACATAGTGACTTATGCAAGCCTTAGCATTCAAATATTTATGTTCTTTAATATAAGTTAAATAGTAATTATAAACAAATCTTGAACAACAAAAACTTTTATTAATAAGTACTTTTTGTTCTTGATTTGGATATAATCTAAATTTATAAGCTTTGTACATATTCTAACCATCACCTCTATTATTCTTCTCAAGTTTATCATTCAAGATAGTCTATGTCAATATATTTTTACGAACTTTTGTTTGTTATTAGTTAACTGATGTAGAAGAACTTTCCTATACAATAAAAAAGAAGAAGTTAATTCCTCTTAATATCACTCATCATTCTTTCTTAACTAAAGTCGTTCCTACATAATAATGTCCTAATATCTCCTTATAACTATATCCCTCTTTCGCCATACCATGCGCTCCATACTGACTCATTCCAACCCCATGTCCATATCCTTTTGTCTTTATCTCAACATTACTACCTACAAGCACAAACTCAAAATCACAAGATCTAAGCCCCAATTTATCATAAACATCTCTTCCCTTAAACTCTACCCCATTAATCTTTAACTTAACAATTCTATTACTATCACTTCGCTCCAATACTTCAACCTTTAATTCCTTATTATACTCTAACCCAAGTCGTTCATAAAATTCCTGTAAACTCATATCTTTACTGGTATAAAAAGCTTTCGCGACCTCTTCATCCCAACTAGACTCAACACTTTTTAAATAAGGTAAACTAGTCTGAAATACTACTCCCGAATCCTCCGTATAACCATTACTGGTTGAAAAAAACATCGCATCAATTATCTCACCTTCATATTCCAAATACTCCATCGAAGTTTCATTAACCGCCTGCCTTACCTTACTAACATACTCTTCATACTTATTCCCCCACTTCTCTTTCATATCATCTTCATCCAAATAAACCTGATTACTAACCGTATCAACTACATCATAATCTCTATCTTCACTAGTAGTAATTCGTTTCAAAACATAAGTCCTACTCGCAACACTTTGAGCTTTTAAAGCCTCTAATTCAAAAGAAACCGGCATCTCCCCTGCCACTACTCCTACTACATACTCCTCCATAGGAATATTCTCTATCTCACCACTACTTCTCTTAACCCTAACCAATTGATTAGATAAGTATTTTAACTCTACCTCTTTAAACTCTTCCTTTTCATCTTTCCAATAAGTAACCACCAAAAAAGGAATACTTATTATTACTACGGTCATTATTATTAATCTTTTCATAATTACCTCGTCCTATCTAAATACTCCCATAAAATCATTTATAAAATTAACTACCAAATAACTAATACTAGCAACTACTATCATATACATAACTCTAGCCTGATAATAATTACTCTGCCCCTTCTTAAACATTCCATTTATATTAACACTATCCATCGCAAATACAACAATTGGAATAACTAATATATATATAATTAACTTAACCATTCTCTTCAATATCCTTAATCATATCATTTCTTCTTATATATTTTTCTTCATTCAAGAAAGCCGTCGTAATAAACTTTTCAATCATACTCTTAGCCAATTCTTCATTTATATCAGCACTAATTGCCACTACATTAGCATTATTATGCTTTCGACAAAGAACAGCCTCACTAATATTACTAATCTTCGCACAATAGATACCATCTACCTTATTAAGAGCAATACTCATACCAATTCCAGTACCACATATGGCAATACCATAATCAACACTTTTTTTCTTTACACCCTTACCTAACTTTAATGCATACTTAGGAAAATCAACTGACTCTGATGTATCAGTTCCATAATTAACAACCTTATATCCAGCATGCTCTAAATATTCAATCAAACTACTCTTTAAATATACACCTCTATGATCACTTGTTATCCCTATTTTCATAATAATCTCCCTCTAATCTCAGTTATTTTTTTCTTTAATTCTTCAAGATTTATATCTAATGTTAATTTTTTATTTTCTAATAATACTTCACCATTTATAATTGTCGTATCAACACTATTATACCAACCATTATGTGTAAGTTGAACAATTGGATTAACGGTTGGATACATTGTTATATCATCTAAATCAACAATTACAATATCAGCTTTCTTACCAACTTCCAAACTACCTATTTCATTTTCCATTCCTAATGCTTTAGCCCCATTAATAGTAGCAATCTTCAATACCTCATAGCTATTCATAATAGTACTATCTTCATTAATACCCTTTTGTAAATTATCTAACATACTCATATGATAAAACAAATTCATATTATTACCACTACCAACTCCATCAGTACCTAAACATACATTAATATTTCTTTTTAAATATTTAGTAATTGGTGCTATTCCACAGCCTAAATTTAAATTACTGATAGGATTAGTACATATACTTACATCTTTATCTTTAATTAAATCTAACTCTTCATCACTTATATATGTCCCATGTGCTAAAATTAATTTTCTATCCAAGAAACCAACTTCTTTTAAAACTTCCATTGGTAATTTTCCAAACTTCTTTGTTACATTTTCCACTTCTCTAGTATCTTCTGATAGATGGATATGAATAGGTAAATCATAATTCAATGATAATTTATTACATTCTTCTAAATAAGACTTAGTTGTTGTATATAATGCATGCGGCGCCACGGCCATCTTAATTAGCTTATTATCATTCTCCTCATATAAAGCCTTAAATTCATTTATTCTATCTATTCCATCCTTATCCAAGTCCCCCATCAAGCATCGGCCATATACACCTCTAATCTTAGACTTATCAAAAGCCCTAAAACTTCCTCTAGGATTAAAATACATATCATTAAAACAAGTAGTCCCCGTCTTTATCATCTCAACACACGATAACAAAGTAGTATAATATATATCTTCATCAGTCATATTATTTTCTATTGGCCATATAAATTCATTTAACCATTTATCTAGACTATAATTATCATTAGTAGCCCTAAATATACTCATACCCAAATGGGTATGACAATTAATTAACCCAGGAATTACAATCTTATTCTTCGCATCTATTTCTTTATCTACTTTTCCTTCATAATTAGAACCAATATAGATAATTTTATCATCTTCAAAAACTATATCTTCTTCTTTTATAATTTCTTTACCAACCTGCATACTTATTACTTTTCCACTTTTTATAATCGTCTTCATATCGTCACCTACTTTAATCATAATTTATTTTAATATCACTGTCAATATATTAAAAGAAAAAAAAGAAACCAACTACTTAGCTTCTTTATCAAATCCATACTTCTTATTAAACTTCTCTACTTGTCCTTTCTTACTAGTTAAGTTTTGTTTACCAGTATAGAATGGATGACATTTATCACAAACTTCAACATGAATTTCATTCATAGTAGACATAGTAGTAAATGTATTTCCACATGCACAAGTAACAGTAGCTTCTACATAATTTGGATGAATATTCTTTTTCATTTTTTTCACGCTCCTTCGCCATGACCTACAACTTAAGTCATAGATAATAAATTACATTTGCTATTATAACAATAAAATTAATCTTTTTCAACTACTTTTTAATAATTAATCAACAATTTCTATTTTAGCGCCAACATTCTTAAGTTTTCCAACAATATCTTGATATCCTCTTAAAATATGACCAACATTACTAATTGTTGTAACTCCATCCGCTATAAGTCCACAAATAACCATTGAAGCTCCACCTCTTAAATCAGTTGCAACAACATCACTACCAACTAAAGCAGTCTTACCATGAATACTAGCATAAGTATTATCAACAACATCTATCTTAGCCCCCATCTTAACTGTATCTGGAATATTCATAAATCTATTCTCATAAATTGTTTCCTCAACATGACTAACTCCATGACACTGTGTTAAGAACGGAATTAACGGTTGTTGCAAATCAGTTGGAAATCCCGGATAAACAACGGTCTTAACATCAATAGCCTTATAACTACCAACCTTATCTACTCTAACATAATTCTTACCAATCTCCAATTTAACTCCAGCTTCCTCCAACTTTGAAGTTAAACTCTCAATATGACCTGGTACTAAGCCACTTACCTTAAGTTCATGTCCCAATAAAGATGCAATAATTACATAAGTACCAGCTTCAATCCTATCTGGAATAACACTATGCGTAGCCCCATGCAACTCATCAACACCAACAATCTCTATCTTTGGTGTTCCAGCTCCCTTAATATCAGCTCCCATCTCATTCAAGAAACTTGCCACATCAACAATCTCGGGCTCCATTGCGGCATTATCAATAACCGTCTTACCCTTAGCCAAAACTGCCGCTAACATAATATTGATTGTCGCCCCTACACTAGGAACATCTAAAAATATATCATCACCAATTAATTTATCAGCTTTAATTATAAAATTACCATCATTTTCTTCAATAGTCGCTCCTAATTTTTCAAATCCCTTAAGATGTAAATTAATTGGTCGCTCCCCTATTGAACATCCTCCTGGAAAACACATATTAACATACTTATATTTACCTAATAATGCCCCCATAAAATAATAAGAAGCCCTTAACTTGGAAGATAATTCACAAGTAATAATCTTATTACTCATCTTACTACTATCAATACTAATACTATTCTCACCACGTGAAACATCTACCCCTAAACAAGCCAAAATCTCACTTAAAGCCCCAATATCACTAATATTAGGAACATTCTCCAAAAGTACTTTATCCCCACACAAAACAGCTGCTGGAATTAACGCTACTGCACTATTCTTAGCGCCCTCTACTCTTATCTCTCCGCTTAATTCATAGCCGCCTTTTACACGAATCCTAGACATATAATCACTCCTACTATATTATATAACTAGCCCAAATAGGTGTTATATATAAAATTAATCCCTATCTTAACAAAGAGTTAAAAAAAAGTCAATTTAAAACTTTTAATTACCTATATATTTTTATATAAACTAAAAATGCTTAAAAATTACTTTCCTTAATTTACTTATAAATAACAATTAAATAGTTCTTAACTCAATAAGTAGTATATCACATAAAGAAATAAAAGACTATACCCTAAAATATAGACCTTAACTTTTAATCAAACTTATTAACATAAATATAATATTTCTTTACCTCTTTAATTTTTTCTTAGTTATAGGATTGTATAAATTAGTTTCTAAATAACTATCCATGATGTAGAGACTATCTATATTTTCAGCACTACCATTATATCTTTTAGCTTTATACTCATGTTCATAAATTATCTTAGTTTCTTAATTTTCTTCATCATAATAAATGTACCTATATTTTATAATGTTGCCTATAGTTTGGTTTGTTATTTTTAAGTATTTTAAATAAAAAAAAGATTAGTCCTCTAATAACCAATCTTCTCCTTTATGAGGCTCTGTTCTTAGCAAATCATTGTAATCTTGTTGCCTTAATACTTCATAAGTAGCAATAGCTACACAGTTAGATAGATTTAATGATCTAACATTAGCAGTTGTTGGTAGGCGCATACATCTATCTAAATGATTTCTTAAAATACTTTTAGGGATACCGGTTGATTCTTTGCCAAATATTAAGTATATGTCTTTAGTTGTATCAGTAAAGTCAAATGAAGTATGAGGAACTTTACCATATCTAGTAAAGAAATAATATTCACCAGGATTTTTGCTTTGAAAATCTTCAAAGTTAGGATAAACAACATATTCTAATTTATCAATATAATTTACACCAGCCCTTTTAATTGTCTTATCATTTAAAATAAAGCCTAAAGGCTCTATTAAATGAAGACGCGCATTGGTCGCAACACAAGTACGCATAATGTTACCAGTATTGCCTGGTATTTCTGGTTCATACAAAACAATATTAATCATCTTCAGTTGCTCCAATTCTATTTAAATACTTAATTATCTTTTTACTATTATAATTAGTTTCAGCAATGTTATAAGTATCTGTTATTTGACCATTAGTGTATACTACTAAATATGGAAAATTCTTATCAATATTTAAAGTTTTAGTTACAACATCAATATTTTCATTAGTTAAATCTAAATATAAAATACTATTCTTTAAATCATTCTCAACAATATCATTTCTAAATTTCTTTTCAAAACGATTAATATCCTCGTTTCCTAATACAGATACATAAATGATGGCATCTTTATTTTCAATTATATAATTATCTAATTCATTATAGTTTATAACCGTTAAATATTCACCCATTATATTAATATTTAGTTTACTCTTATTATAAGTATCATACCAAGTATAGATATAGATTAAAAGTAAAACACTACCTAATAGGATTAGAAATAAATATATATAATTCTTCAAAGGGATTTCTCTTAATTTATTTTTTTTTGATTTATCCATATTACCATCTCCATCTAAGTTAATTTTATCAATTTATTTGATTTTTGTAAACATTTTCTGTCTATTTCTATTAAATAATATGTTTTTTTAAATTGGTTATGATATACTATTTGATGGTGATGCCGATGAATAAAAATTTTGATAAAATGTTAGAAAATATAATAAAAAAACATAAAGAACAAGGAGAAATTCCTAAGGTGTTATTGCATAGCTGTTGTGCTCCTTGTTCTAGTTATGTTATAGAGTATTTATCTCAATATTTTTATTTAACAATTCTTTATTATAATCCTAATATTGCTCCAAGAGATGAATACGATAAAAGAAAGAAAGAGCAAATTCGTTTGATTAATACGATGAAAACTAAGTATAAAGTAAATATACTAGATTGTGATTATGATAATGATTTATATGAGAGCCTAGTTAAAGGATTAGAGTTAGAACCTGAAAGAGGGCGCCGATGTGAAGTATGTTTTAAGTTACGTCTTGATAAGACGGCAAGTCTAGCTAAAAAAATGAATTATGATTATTTTGGAACTACTTTGACGGTTAGTCCATATAAGAATTGTTTAATGATTAATGAGCTTGGATTAGATATTGAACAAAAGTTTAAGATTAAGTTCTTAGTCTCAGATTTTAAGAAAAGAAATGGCTATAAGCGTTCAATCGAACTATCCCATGAATACAATCTATATCGTCAAAATTATTGTGGGTGCAAATATTCAAAAGAAGCTTATGAAAGACATTTAAAAGAAAAAGAGCCCAGTACTAGTTAAGACTATTTTTATAGAAAAAATACTTATAAGCATTTTCCTTATATAATAACATTACTTGGTAAGTAAATCTTTTTTAGCCAGAATATTGATTAAATAATAAAGATTATTTTTCTTTTTATTCCACTCTTCTTCCAAAATATTTAGAAGAGCTGTTTTGATTTGGTGATAGTCATCACATTCTTCCTTAAAATATTCATAGTATAAATATTTTAAAGCGATGATATCTTTAGTTTGATTTATATATTGAACTAAAGTATCTTTTTTTTCAATTTCTATTCTTAAGTTATGATTAGGATCTACTTTAATATTTTCTTGATAAGTTATCTCTGTTATAGGCAAGGTTTTAGCAATGTTATTTACTTCAGTTTCTTCCTCAAATAAAAGACTACTTCTTTTTATAAGTCTACCATCTTGATTAAAGAGCAAACCAATAGTTTGCGAAGTATTAGAAACTAAGCACATTATTTTTTTATATTTTTTGATCTCATTTTTTAACTGCGACAGAAATGGTAAAGATAAGATTATTTGGTTATAAGTTAAGTCAATTAAATCTTGATCTGAGATATGATAAACAGCTATTCTTGAAATATTTTTAATTTTATCTTTCCTATTCCATTCAAAGAATTGATAATAATTATCTTGAAAATTCAATACAATATCATATATGTAGTTCATGTTTTTTATCTCCTTTTATCGTTAGGGTTAATAAGATTATGATAAAACCAATAATTGTATAATAACATTCTATTCTTCTAATTATAAAATTAACATAAAATGAAAAATTATACCCAATTGTTAATAAATTTAGGTAAAGGATAATAAATACAAAGCCTATTACCATTAAGGCGAAGCCAGTTAGAAAGAAAAAAATTCGTGTCATTTTATCCTCCTAATTAATAGTATTCTAAATTAAGAGTTTATGACATGAATTTTATTTTATTTGTTTATGATGATATTCTAAATTTTGTATTTCTGGATAACGATTATTTAGTATACAATCAATTAAATCCTGATTTTCTTCATTCCTACTTAAATAGATATTTTCATATGATTTAGACATTCCATTAGGATAATATTCTAAGTTAAGAATAGGATGTTCTTTCAAAATACTGGGATTGTATTTTATTAAAGTGTCAAATCCTTGATTAAACATAGTAGTAATATTTCCTAAAAATTGCATCGTTCTTGTGCTAACTTGTTCCTTAAATAGAGTTTGTTCTTTTTCAAGACTGCTAATTACATAAGATTGAATTTTATCAAGATGTTCAGGAAGATAAGTTTCGATAAATTTAGCGAGCATATCAAAACCATTAATTCTTGCTGTAATTTCTTCTTTTACTATTCTATAATTTTGATTATAAAAACGATTGTCATACTGTCTTAAGATTAGTTCTTTTTCCATTTCATAAATATCAATATTCCAAATATTCTTTTTTCTTTGATTAGCATTAATAGCGTGTTTTATTTCATGAAACATTGCTTCAAATATTCTAATTCGGTCACAGAAAAAATATTTATTATTTAAAAATTTGGCTATTAGCTCTGTGCTTAATCCTATTATTTGGTTATCCTCAGAAAAAACACCATATTCTTCACTTTTTTTATAAATATATATGCCATTATTTTTTATTTCTAGTTGATTTAGCATTTCGGTGGCTATACTTTTGATAATGGCTTCAAGGGTATAGCGATCTAATTTTATTGTATCTGATAAATATCCATCTAATAATTCTAAAGCATTTTTAAAGTCAATAATATTTCCTCTAAATAAGTTATGTCTAGTTTTTTGATGTTTTATTTCTAAACTATCATTTTCTTTTATTATTAATTCATCTTCATTTAATTGGCCTTGCTCATTATTTTCTAATTGGTTTAATATTTGTTTTATTCCTTCTATATCAAAGTTTTCTTTTTCCTTTAGATAATCTTCTTTTTTTATTAAATAGCGACATTGATTAATAAAATTTATTCTTGCATTTGTATAATGCTCAAAGCTATTTCCTTTAATAGTTTTTTCCCCTTTAGTATGAGTGCTCCTCTTGTAAGGAGCCATTAAAAGATATTTAATCATATCACTATTTAGAAAAGTTATAATAGTTGTTAATGATAATATTATAATTTGGTTATATTTTTGAGTATCTAAATAATTTTTAAATAATGGATTTTGATTATCAATAACAATTAAATCTAATAAATATCTACAATCTTCATTTAATATTTCATCAAAAATTTTAATTACTAATTTTTGTTTTTCTTGTTCATTTAAATAATCACATTTGGTTATAAAATCTAAAAAGTTACATAAATCATTTTCAAATATTTCTATTATTTCATCAACTGATAATATACTTAATAATTTAGAAATAATTTGTTTATCTTTAATTTCATGTTTTTTCAATTTAATTATTAGTTCATCTTCTTCTAGAGGTAGCCCTAAAAACGTTTTTATTGGAAGTATTTTATTTAGATATTGAAAGATTAAATCTCTATTCATTATGCTATCTTTAGTTTTTTCATTTTGAAATGAAATCGTCTTTTTACTGATATAATTTAATGTTGTTTGGGCTAATTTTGGTTCTAAGTTAAAGAATTGGTTATGTAAAATTATAATAAGACTATCAATAGTATCTAATTCTAAATTTCTAGAGTTATATGTTTTTATATCGCCAAAGATGTCATCTATTTCTAGAGTTGATAAGAAGCTAGATAAATCATCGTGATTTTTTAAATTAGTAAAGAGATTATTTATGTCTTCTTTAGTTTTATTTGGTTTGTTTCTAGTTTTAAAAGCAAAATAATTTTGTTCATGACTAATACTTTTGAGTATGTTACTATGAAAATAATCAAAGATTTCGCCTTTTTCTTGTTCAAGCAAAAATTTTATAATGGTAAATAGTTTTTCATTGGTTATATTATTTTTAAAGATAATGGAGCGATTATTATAAAAGTCTTTCCATAAATCTAGATTATCAAGAAATGTTTTGTTAGCATCTTTACTTTCAATAATTAAATTATACATTTCATCAATGGTAGGGATATTATTTTTGTTGGCTGTTTCCATTCTTATTTCCTTCTATCTTTATATTATTTATTAATAATTTTTTTATTTTAGCTTGTTTTTCTCTATTTTCTGCTCTTTTTAAAGTTACTCTTTTATCAAAGATATTTAACACTTTTTGTTTTTCTTCATTCATAATTTTCTCCTTCTAAGTATTCTCTATTTTTAATATCAACACTGCTGATACTTTCAAAACGTTTAGTTATTTTGTCAGTGGTGATATTAATATTTTCAACATCTTTATTTACAGCTTCGATGCTACGAGATAGTTTGTTCCAACGTTCTTTATAGCGAGTAAATTCTAAACCAAGTTTGTTTAGTTCTTCATGGATGATGGAAGAATACTTATCTCTTTCCATGTTTTTTAATAAGACTTGAATGACAGTTAAGGTTGACATTAGGGTTGTTGGCGAAGTTAGCCATACTCTTCTTTTGTTGGCATATTCAATTAGTTCAGTGTGATAGGCGTTAATTTCGGCAAATATGGCTTCCGCGGGTAAGAACATAATTGCTTGTGTACTAGTAACGTTAGGGATTATGTATTTGCTACTAATAGCATCGATATGCTTCTTTACATCTAGTTTAAATTGTTTTTCAGCTAATTCTCTTTCAGTTTTTGTTTTGGTTCTATCAACCATAATACGGTAATTTTCTAATGGAAATTTAGAATCTATCGCGATAGTACCTAAGGGTTTGGGGGCATATATAACGGCATCAGCGATAGTATTATTAGGAAACTTTACTTGTGTTTGATAGATACGATTATTGTTTTCCCCAAAGATGTTGATAAGGATATGATTTAAATTAACCTCGCCAAATATTCCTCTTGTCTTTTTGTCAGTTAAAATACTTTGTAATGAGACAATATCAGTAGATAAATTGTCTATTTTCTTTTGGGCTTCATCTATTTTAGATAATCGCTCTAAAATATTAGTAAAAGTCCTGTTAGTCTTGGCAAAATTTTCATCTAATCGCTCATTAACACGCTCATTCATCATCGTTAGACGATATTCTAGCATTTCGTTCATTCGATCAAAATCTTCATTCATATTCTTCATCATATCAATTTTAAATGTAGATATTTCTTTGATAGTAGTAGTTTCTAATTTACCTAGTCTTTCTGTTATACTAGCCTCATTAACATTTTTAACAACCGCTATAATACATAAAATAATAATTATTACAATTCCTATTAAGATTAAATATTCAATCATGATACCACTTCCTATTCTTTTATCTTTATTTTAACATATATTTCATAATTATATTTATGATTTACTTAAAGAAAACAAAAACTAGTTATCTTAAGTTGATAGCTAGTCTTGATTATTATTTCTATTATTTTTATAGTCATTAAATCTTTTTAAAACTTTTCTTCTGGAAATTTCTTGTCCTTTTTGTTTGGGATATGCAGGTACTAAAGTAGCTTGATTAACAAATTTATCTCCTACTTCTACTTCTTTATCAGAATATAAGTATTCTCTTCCCTCTTTATCAAGTGATATATATTTTCCATCATACTTCTCTAATGTTGGTGAAGTTAAATCCATATATTTAGTATCAATAGTTCCTATTTTGCATAAAACGGTATTTTTGATAAATTGATATTCTACTTCTGTTTCTTTGTTTGTTATTTGACAAACATCTCCAAAATATATATTTTCTAAATTCATAATTAAACACTCCTTTCCGTTTGTGGGAGTTATTTTAGCACATTTAAATTAATTTGTAAACTATAAGTTGAAAAATACTTATATTTCCTTTAAGTTATTTATATAGTTTTAAGGACATATAAGTATTTTTAATTATATTAAGTAATTATTTTAGGAGTCGTTGGTTTAGGACTTTTTAATCTTTTAGCAACACTATCTTTTAATAAGGCATAAGCAATAGACGCTAAAGGAAGAGCTGTTAACATGCCTAGGATACCACATAAACTACCACCAACACTAATAGCAAATAAGGTCCACATCGGGGATAATCCAACTGATTTGCCAACTACTCGAGGATAAATAAAGTTGCCTTCAATTTGTTGAATTACTTGGAATACAACAATAAAGATTAAAGCTTGTAATGGACTTTCAATAGCAATAAGAATAGCACCTATACACATCGCTATCATCGCCCCAAAGATTGGAATTAAGGCTGTAATAGTAGTTAAAACTGATATTATTAAAGCATAAGGAAATCTAAATAATGATAAAACAACGAAGAAGATTGAACCTAGAATAACAGCTTCAACACATTGTCCCGAAATAAACTTGGTAAATGTTTGATTAGTTAATTTACCTATTTCAATTAATCTAGTTGCTACCTTTGGCTTTAAATAAGCTTTAATTATTTTTTTAGTTCCGCCAATTAAGTATTCTTTTTGGCTTAAAATATAGATAGAGAATACTACAGCAGTAAATAAATTAATAACACCAGATACAAGATCACTGATAAAAGTAATAACACCATTGACGATATGATTTAATATTTCAGGGATAATGTTATCAGTACTATTAGTGGCAAACATTTTTTGTACTTCTGTTTGTAAATCCGGATATTTGTCTAATAGGTCGATTACCCAATTTTCTAAATTATTGATTAAATCAGGCGCAGTCGCAATTAGGTTTTCAATACTTGCTATTACTTCTGGTATTAGTAAAAATAGAACAAAAGCTATTATTAAAATAAAAATTACTAGTGACACTATAATAGATATTATTCTAACTGGTGCTTTTTTCTTTTTAAGCATTTTATTTAAACTCTTCTCTATTTTAGTCATAGGAATATTTAAAATAAAAGCAATTACTATTCCTAATAGAAATGGCGATAATACATTTATTATCTTAGAGAAGAAATTACCTATTAAAGTAAAATTATTAATTATCCAATAAGCTAATACTGCTACAACTATTAGTGTTATCCACTGTTTCATATCATCTTTTTTAGTCATATTTATCATACTCCTTTTTTATTTATCTTCTAATACCCTTACCTAGTTGCTGCTTTAATAAATAGTCATCTAAAGAAATATTCCAATTTATTTCTCCAAATGAGTTTAAATAGTTTTGAAATTTATTATCATCTAGCTGGGTTACTCCATTTGTTAATAAATCTTTTAAAATATTTTTATCTAATCTTTCACTAGGCCATTCTTTTAAAGTAACTAATTGATGCTTATCATCTTTTGTAAATTGGCTATAAGTTGGATCAATTAAAACTCTATTCATTTTAGATTGTGACATATATTCAGCAATTAAAATAACATGATCAACATTAGTAATATCGTTTAAATCTACCCAATAAACGCGAATATTTTCTTTAGTTAATCTATCTTCAATTTGACTAGCTATATATTTGCAAAAGCCAGTTAAATCATTAGTAGTATTATTTAGTTTAGTTCGTTCTTCTAAGACAATAGTTTTTATAGTATCAAAAACATCTCTTTGTCGCAAATTTAAGATAGATTGGTAAAAATTATTTAAATCACTCACTCTTTCATACCTCCAATTTAACAATAATATTTAGTTTAAGTATATCATTCTTAAACGAGAAAAACTAGTAATTTTAATTATTTTACTAGTTGTTGTCACTTTATTTATTTATTTCTTCATATTTTTTCAATACTCTTTTTTTAGGCATATTAGTACATCTTTCGTCTTCATCTAAATATTTATAGAAAGGGATTAAGTAATTATCGTCATCTGGAACAAAGATATCACCTTCAAGAGCAGGAAGACTTGAGTATTCTTTTTTGGTTTTAGTATCAATATAGGTATATGCTGCTTTCTTATATAGTAAAGCAGGCTTTATTATTTCAAATCGATAGGTTGTTCCAGAATAAATCCAGCCCATTGGGCTATCGATGTATTCTACCTCTTTAGCTTCAGCAATATAGCCAACATATAATCTAGATGTATCTATAATTTGTTCTTCTTCAGAGATAATAGTTCTTAAATTATGAAGTTTATTTTTCAATTCTCTTCGTGATAGTTGTTGATTAGTTTCTTCGATTAGTTTATCAATAAAAATATCACCATTATTTGCATAGGTAGTTGAGTAAGTTTTATTTCTTAATGATAAGGCATCTTTGTATAAGTTATCACCAATCTTTTTTACAGCTATACAATCTTGATAACTAGTAATAGGTGGCTTTTTAGTTATGTCTTCTATTTTTTTGATTTTAGCATAATATAAATTTTCTTTATTCAATTTTTTTCCTTCTTTCTAGATAAGTATTATAACATAAGACCAAAAGAAAAA
The DNA here is from genome assembly GCA_017480975.1 of Bacilli bacterium. Lineage (GTDB taxonomy): Bacteria > Bacillota_I > Bacilli_A > RF39 > UBA660 > RUG11198. Next base: position 1,270 of record JAFURK010000047.1, on the reverse strand, counting down.
CTAGCTTTTTATTTTGGCTAGTTATTCAGATAATTCTAAATCTTGATATTCCCCTGATAACATATTATATTTCTCGACTATTTTTTGGCTTTCAGCTTTTTCTAGGCAGTACCATCCATTTTGAAACATTAATTCATACGATTCTCTTTGCAAATTAGATATTTCAGTAAAGATAGATTGATAACTTTTATACAAACTTTCATTGCTAGCTTCTGTCATAGCGGTAGCATAATTTTTTTCCATTTCCTTTAAAATAGTTAGAAGACAAGTTAAGTAGTCTTTATCATTCATAGATATTCCGGTTGGAGTTTCGGTTTTAGGATTACACACTTTATTGTTGTTCATTGTTACCTCCTTCATTTAAAATAGAAAGAATTACATTTAAATTATTTTTAAACAAATTATAACCTTTCTCAGTGATGGTTTTAATTTGTTCGTCTTGTACTTGGCATGTTGCAACATGCATTTTCTTTAATCCTTCATAATTCCAATTAAACATATCAGATAGATAATCTAAATCTTTACCGGTTATAATGTTAGGTACTTCATTATAAATTTTGTTTTCCATATATAGCTCCTTTCCTTTTTATTATGGGTTGTTTTAAATAAAAAATACTTATAAAGTCTTTAACTTTTAGTAAAGTACTAAATAAGTATTTTAAAATATTCTATCTACTTTTATGATTATTGTTTTCTTGGTAATTATTTAGATATTCTTCTAATTCCTCTTGATATCCATTAAATAATGAACCTATTTCAATTTCTCCTTCAACGGTAGTTCTTGATAAATCTAATCCTTCAGCTGTTTCTAAAGAAGTCAAATATAAATCCCCGTTAATTGTTTTGGGTAAATTCAATCCTTCGGCTGTTTTTAAAGTTTTCAAATCTAAATACCCGTTGATTGTTTGGGGGAAATTCAATCCTTCAGCTGTTTCTAAAGAACTCAAATTTAAATTTCCGTTGATTGTTTCTGGTAAATTCAATCCTTCGGCTGTTTCTAAAGAATCCAAACGTAAATCCCCGTTGATTGTTTGGGGTAATTTCAATCCTTCGACTATTTTTAAAATTTCCAAATATAAATCTCCGTTGATTGTTTGGGGTAATTTCAATCCTTCAGCGGTTTTTAAAGATAACAAATCTAAATACCCGTTGATTGTTTGGGGGAAATTCAATCCTTCGGCTGTTTCTAAAGAACTCAAAATTAAATTTCCGTTGATTGTTTCTGGTCACTTCAATCCTTCAGCTGTTTCTAAAGAATCCAAAGCTAAAT
>JAFURK010000046.1 GCA_017480975.1 Bacilli bacterium | reverse complement strand
TTAAATGCTACTTCTACAAGTGGCTTATTAAAGACTATTGTAACTGGTATTTGTTCTATATTAGTGTTAATAGTGGCATTCTTACTTGGAAGTAGATTTATGCCAAATAGAACTAAGAAAAGAAAAATTAACAACATGAAAAAAGAAGATAAGCTTAAATATGTTGATATGCTTACTTCACTTAAAAATCGTAATTATTTAAATGAAAATATTGAGTTATGGGATGCTAGTGAGGTTTATCCACAATCAATTATTATTGTAGATTTAAATAATATTGCATATATTAATGATAATTATGGTCACCAAGAAGGGGACGAAGTAATTAAACAAGCTGCTAATATATTAATTAATAATCAAATGCCAAATAGTGATATTATTAGAACTAATGGTAATGAATTCTTAATATATTTAGTAGAATATGATGAAAAACAAGTTGCATCTTATATTAAGAAGTTAACTAAAGAATTTAAAGAACTTGCACATGGATTTGGTGCTGCTATTGGTTATAGTATGATAACTGATGGTATTAAAACTATTGATGATGCAGTTAATGAGGCGACTCTTGATATGAGAAATAATAAGGAAGAATTAAATAATTAGTATGAAAAAGATTTATAAACGTTTTTTACATTATGCTAATCGTTTAAAAAATATAATTAAAAAGCAGGAACTTAGGATACTTCCTGGTCAAGTAGCGTTTTATATAGTGCTTTCAATGATTCCTATGGTAACACTAGTAGGTGTTTTAGCTTCACAGTTTTCTATTTCTATGAGCAGTGTAACTGAAGCTTTATCCGACATTTTACCTAATCAAATAATTGAAATTTTACTTCCTGCTTTTAATTCTCCGTCTTTTGGAGTAGGGTTTCCAATGGTAATTGCCTTTTTTATGGCATCTAATGGTACTTGCTCTTTGATTATTGCATCAAACACTTTATTTAAAATAGAAAGTGATTCTTATATAAGAAAAAGGATTAAAGCATTAATAATGCTTATTATCTTAATACTTTTATTCTTGTTTATGATTGTTGTAATGGCATTTGGTACTAATTTATTAGAATTCTTATACGGATTATTCTTTGGAAAGGCTATGCCTATGTTAGTTCGTTATTTATTCTTATTAATTAGATGGACTTTAGGTATTTCTATAATGTACCTAATGATTAAAACCATTTTTACTATGGCACCTGATGAAACAATTCCTAGTCGTAATATGACTAAAGGTGCTATATTTACTACTATAACTTGGTTATTTGCAACTTTTATATATTCTATATATGTTAATAATTTTTCAAATTACAATGTATTTTATAGTAGTTTAGCTGGAATAGTAGTATTAATGATCTGGATATATATTTTATCTTATGCTCTTATTATAGGAATAGCTATTAATAGTGATTCTTACTTAAGAAAATTAAAAGAAGAAGAAAAAAGTTTAGAAGAAAAGAAAGTTTAAAAACTTTCTTTTTTATATTTATATATACTTAAATTATGATATAATTATACTAGGTGATAATAGATGAATAAGACTAAAGTAGTCGCTACTATTGGGCCTTCTAGTCAAAGTAAAGAAGTAATTAAGGGGTTAATTGAGGCTGGAATGGATGTAGCGCGCATCAATTTAAAACATGCAGATTATGATTTTTGTATGGATGTAGTTAATAAAATAAATGAATTAAATGAAGAACTTGGTACTCATGTAGCACTTATGTTTGATTTAAAGGGACCTGAAATTAGAGTAGGTAACTTTTTTAATGGTGAAGCAGAGTTTGTAGCTGGTACTAAGATAAGAATATATACAGATGATACTTTAGGGGATGAAACTAAACTTTCAATAAACTATCCTAAATTAATTGAAGATGTTAATTATGATAGTTTAATTAAAGTTGATGACGGACATGTTGTATTCCAAGTACTTGATAAAGGTCAAGATTATTTACTTTGTGAAGTAGTTACAGGTGGAAAGTTAACTAACCATAAGGGAGTAAATATTCCAGGTGTAAGACTTGATATACCTTTTTTATCAGATCAAGATAAAGATGATATATTACTTGCTAATACATTAAATGCTGATTTTTTAGCACTTTCTTATATTAATACTCATGAAGATATTCTTGAAGTAAATGACTTATTAATTAATATGGGAAATGACCATATTGGTATTATTGCTAAAATAGAAAATGAAAGAGCTTTAGAAGATTTAGAAGAAATCATCAAAGTAAGTGATGGTATTATGGTAGCTCGCGGAGATCTTGGTGTAGAAGTTGAAGTAGAAAGAGTTCCTGGAATTCAAAAAGCTATTATTAGTAAATGTCAT
>JAFURK010000045.1 GCA_017480975.1 Bacilli bacterium | reverse complement strand
TTAATTTTTTTGTTACATTTAATAAATTTTGTGCTATACTGAACATATGAGAACTCCTTACTATTTTGTCGTTATTATAGTAATTATAACATGGATGTTCTCTTTTTTGATGGTTGTATCCGAAACTTTGTTACACTATCATGATAGGGATAGACTTGACAAAAGAAATAAAACAGTCTAGAATAGTGGGTGTTTTTGGGGTGGTGTGAATGGAGAAGTTTATTTTTAAGATAAAAACTGTTCTAGGTATGAGTAGTGTTCTTATGATTGCGATTGTTTTTCTTTGTGATGGGGATACACTTAATTCATTAGTGTTGCAGTCATCTAGTGATGATTTTGTTATTGAAGAGGTGGCTTCTTTTGCGGTTGGAGAAAGTGCTAGTAATGACAAAGAAACAGAAGCAGTGGTAGTTAATAATACTGATATAGAAGATGCTAGTAGTAATGTTGTAATGCTTAGTAATAAGGCCCAATTAGATTATTGGGCATGGCCGACAGATAGTAATTATGTAATAACTAGTTATTTTGGTTATCGTTGGGGGAGTATGCATGATGCTATAGATATAAGTGGACCTGGATATGGTTCAAATATTTATGCGGCCAATTCTGGGGTTGTTAGTATGGTAAAGGGTGGTTGTGTTGCTGGGAATACTTCTTGTAATGGTCGTGGTGGTAATTATATAGTTATTAATCATAATAACAATAATTATTATACGATATATATGCATCTTAAAGATATTAAGGTTAGTGTTGGTCAAGTAGTTAGTCGTGGACAAGTTATTGGTACAATGGGAAATACTGGGAATGTAATTCCTGTACCTACTGCTAGTAGTCCTTATAATGGGACACATTTACATTTTGGTGTTTATATAGGAGAACCTTATAGGGGAGGATATGCTATTAATCCATTAGGATTATATTAGGGCATATTCTTTTTTTTTGTTCATATTTAATATTAGGTGATGGGATGGATATAAGAACAGAAGTAAAGAATGGAAAAAATATATACGAGTTACCACTTAGAGTATGTTATTATGCTAGGGTTAGTACTGATCATGAAGAACAGGCCACTAGTATAGTTAATCAGGTGGATTATTTTATTAAATATATCGAAGGGATACAAAAGTGGGAATTGGTAGATGGTTATGTTGATGAAGGAATAAGTGGTAAAGAAGTTTGGAAACGAGAAAATTTTATTAAAATGATTAGTGATGGTAAGGATAAAAAATTTGATTTAGTGTTGACAAAAAGTGTATCAAGATTTGCTAGGAATACGATTGATAGTATTTATTATACTAATCTTTTATTGGATATGGGAATAGGTGTATATTTTATTAATGATAATATTAATACGTTTTATAGTGATAGTGAGTTTAGACTTACTTTAATGGCTAGTATAGCTCAAGATGAGTTAAGGAAGTTGTCGGAAAGTGTTAGGTTTGGGTTAAGGCAATCAATTAATCGGGGAGTAGTATTAGGAAATGATAATATATTGGGTTATTGTAAGGAAAAGGGCCAGTTAAAAGTAGTTGAGGAAGAAGCAATGATGGTGAGGGAGATATTTAAGAAATTTTTAGATGGAGAATATAATTATAGTGAGATCGCTAGAATTGTTAATAAAAAGTATAATAAGAAGTTTAATAGTACTAGTATTAAGAGAATCCTTACTAATTATAAATATAAGGGTTATTATTGTGGGAGAAAGAGTGAAGTTATAGATTATAAGAGAAATAAAAGAAGAGTTATTGATGAAGAGGAATGGGTAATATATGAGGATAATATAAGGGTACCTGCTATTGTTGAGGAAGAGGTTTGGGATAGAGTTAATGAGATAATTAGAAATAAGGGAAAGAAAAATACTTATAGAAATGTTTATGATGGTAAGGTATTTTGTATAGTACATGGTAAAGTTTGTGGTAAGCAGAAGCGATATAAGAATAAGTATTATTGTTATTATAAGTGTAAGGATTGTTTTAGTTTATCTAGTAGGTTATTAGATAGGATTGTTAAGAATAAAAGGATAAGTAAAGTAATGGTTAATAGTAATAAGGAATTAAAGTTAAGGGTTAGTTTTTATAGAGATTAACATGTTGTAAAAAATGATAAGAAAGTTGTCAAAATTGTTTTTAGTTATTTTACTAAAAGGAGGATAAGTGTTATAATTAATTATAGTAGTATAGTAGAGGGATAAGGTATTTGTTATTTGGTTGATAGTATGATAGATGGGAAGTTAGGTGGTTTATGTGATTAATTATGAAGTTATTCCTTTGAATGGACAAGGACAATTTGATTTGACTGGTGTTAAGTTTAATGGTAAAAGTTTTATGTTTTGGAAGAAAAAGAGTACTCAAGTTATTAAGGAAATAATGGTTATTTTTGATAAGAAGTATGAAAGTATTGAAGTTCGGGATGGAATGATTGTTTTGTCATTAAAGGGACTTGTTAATTATCAAGAATTGTATAATGCAATTGGGATATTTCTTCAGATTATGAAATCAAATGGAATTAATGTACAATTACGTTTTGTAATTGGTAATGATAATGAAAGAAAGATGGCTGAGGCATTAGGTAATAATTTGAGAATTCAATATGGAATTCAGGATGTTAGAGAAAATGTTCAGGAAAATATGAATGAGAATGTTAAGGTTGTTGAAGATAAACTTAAAAGTAATGAACAAAACTTTACAGCTAGTGGAAGTAAAACAATTGAAACGGAAAGTGAAAAATACACCATTAATAATGGGATAGCTTACGCTAATAATGGAACACTTAGCATAGAAGAAGAAAAGGCTTTATTACTCCAAAAATGGCAACAAGATCCATTCATGAGTAGAAGAATGAATGGGTTGACTGCTGAAGAGATAGATGATTTGTTAACTAGAACAGTGACCAGTAATTTAAAAGAATATCGAATGGAATCAGCTTACGAACAAGTTGCTAATGATAGGGTTGGAGAAGTTGCTATGGATAAAGCGAGACAAGAAGATGGAATGGTTAATGCAGAGATTGGGATTGTACAAAATAATGTTTCAAATATCAATGAATATTCAGCAGTAGAGCAACGAGGGGAAAATGTTCAAGTTGTTAATATTAGTGTAACTACTTCACAAATTAATTCCGGTGGAGTGGTTGGTAATGTTAGTGGTAATAATGAATCTCAAGATTATGCAGAATCTAGTTTAGATGAAAATGAAGAGCAACAAAGGGAAGTAATAAATGAATTTTATGTTGATGATGAATATAATGTTTATAATGCTAAGGGAGATGTTTTAGGGAAAATTGGTCAAGAAGGTTATATGATAAATTATGAAGATAATATTTTAACTAAGAATGGACAAGTTCTTGGATATATTAGTGATTATAAAGATATGGGTAAAAATAATAGTAATATTTATTCTAAACCTAATGTTAGAACACTAAAGAAAAAAGAAGAATATAAGAGCGCAGCCTTTATTAGTTTGCCAGTTATTATGTTTATTTTATCGGCTTTATTGTTGATAGGATCGGTAATACTTTTATTTGTTTTAGATTAACTCTTATTAAAGAGTTTTTTCTTTTTAATCGGCAACCTAGATTGTTGCTTCAGTTCCACAAAAACCAATGTCGACTTCATTAGATAAGACAGCTGCCATAACGGCATCAGCGCCTGATGCTAAGGTTATTTCTACATCTAATCCAACTTCTTCAAAGTAACCTAGAGAATCTGCTAAATATTGTGGGGCATAGAAGATACTATGGGTTACTTCAGCAACTTTAACTTGGGTTAAATCATTTTCTTTGCTATCTTTCGTATTAGTATTATTAAAACTAAAGATAGCAATAATAATTAAAATAAGTATAATTAGGCATGTAATAATTATTTTTTTCATTTTTTCCTCCTTCAATCATTTGTATTTTATTCTAGATATTATAATTTTGTTACTTACTTATATGGTTTATTAGTTATAAACTTATTTACATTAAAATTATTTATAAATGGTAAAGATAAAGTTAAGTATTTTATTTATATGAAAAGGGAGAAGTAGGGAAAAGTATGCACAGGAATATATATAAAATTCTGTGCTTTTTGTCATGGGTAAATCAAATTTCAATTTATAGTATTTTCGGCTATTTGTTTCATGTTAGTTAAGAAATTTGTTTCTCTAGTTTTCGACTTGTTTATTTATGTTAAAAAAATTAATTTTTTAGAATTCTGCTCTTGATTTTTGTAAAAATGATAATTTATAATATTAAGTCAAAAGAAGAGGTAGACGATATTGGAGTGAGATTTTATAGTATTGCTTTATTGATATAAAAGGGTTATCTATTAAAAGTAAAGGTGACTAAAATGGATGATAAAAAATTACGAAAGATAAGTAAAAAAGAATTATTGGAACTTTTACTAAGTCAAGCTAAAAGGATTGAGGAATTAGAGCAAGAGTTAGATATGGCAATTAAAAAACTTGATTCTAGGGAAATTATCATTAACGAAGTAGGATCACTAGCAGAGGCATCGATGAGGTTGAATGAGATATTTGAAGTGGCCCAAAAAACAGCGGATCAATATATGTATAATATTGAGAAAAGGTGTCAAAAGTTAGAAGCTGATACTGAGGCTAAATGTCAGATGAGAGAAACAAAAGCGGATGAATATGTTTTAGAAGCGGAAGAAAAGGTTAAAAGTCTTTCTAAAAAAAGAGGTAGGAAAGATAAAAATACTGATAAAGATGTGACTAAGAGAAGTAAGGTTAAAGGTAAGACTGGGAAGAGAATTAAAGGTAAGGAAAGTTAGGTCATGAAGAATATTGATATTAAGCGTAGTAATAGAAAGAAAAATAATTCTTTAGATTTAAAGACATTAACGGTTAGTCAGATTGAAGCAGAATTAAACAGAGAGAAGGAAAGTTTTAAGTATTTTAAAATACTTAGAAGTACTATTTATGCACTTATAATTGTTGCGGCTGTAGCGACGTTGATTGCCACTTTAATGATGCCGGTTTTAAAAATAAGTGGTTCATCGATGGTGCCTACTTTTAGGGAAGGAGAAATTGTTGTATCTTTTAAAACCAAAAATTTACAAACGGGTGATGTGATAGCTTTCTATCATGGTAATAAGATTTTTGTGAAGAGAGTAATTGCAGGAGCTGGGCAATGGGTAAATATTGATTTGGATGGTAATGTGACTGTTGATGGTGAATTATTGGATGAGGCTTATGTTGAAGAATTATCACTAGGGGATAATGATGTTGAATTTCCATATCAAGTACCTGATGGATGTTGGTTTGTTTTAGGAGATCGTCGTTCGATTTCGATGGATTCGCGAAATGCAGAAATTGGTAGTATTTCACAGGATGAAGTTGTTGGTAAAATACTTTTTCGGGTTTGGCCACTACGTCGGTTTGGAACAATATAATAGCTTAAAATGCTTAGAAGGGAGTAATAAGTTATGAATAAATCGCTTTTAGGAAAAATTACAAAATGTTTGGATAAGCAAAGGTTGAGAACTAAGCGTAAAAAGATTTTTGCTGGATTAGCAACGTTAGTGTTTTTGGTTACGGTTTATGTATTGATGGTACCAGGAATTACAATGGAAGAAGTATTACTTTGTTCCGAAGAGGAACATGTTCATACTGAAGCGTGCTATGAAGAAAAGATGATTTGTGATGCCAATGGAGAGAATGCAGGTGATGCTTCTTGCTATGAAAGGGTTCTTGCCTGTGGCAATGAAGAACATGAACATACTGATGATTGTTATGGAACAGCAAGTGACAAGGAAAAGATTGATTATTTGGTAGGAGTGATTGATAGTCTTGCAACTGTTGATGAGATGAATGGTTACATTGAAGAGTTATCTAGTAATGGAGCTTCTACTGAAGAAATAGAGGAATATCAAGAAGAAGTAATTGCGACAGCATCAAAAGCTTATTCTTATTATGAGGGATTAGATGAGAAGTTGCAGAAGTATATTACTAATATTGATAAGGTACTTGCGTATAAAGATGCTAATTTAATTGAAGAGATAAGTGAAGATACAGCAGTAGCGTTGTTAGATGATTATCAAGAATACGGTGTTATGGCGATTGCTAATAATGATGCTCCAACAACGGTAGCAGCGGCATCAACGAGGGATTTTATAGAACTTAATTTATATGATTATGGTTCAAATATTAATGCTAAGTATAATTCTAATAATAAGTATCCAGGATTTCAATGGAATGGTGGTGCCTATTTAAAATCGACGTATGATCGTCATGTAATTGATTATATTGACTTTGGTAATTCAATGATAACGGATTTTACCTATGGTTCATCAACTAGTGGAACGAATGGCAAAAGTTCAAATGCTAAGATAGTTGGTTCATCGTCTTTAGCTGATGGTTCAATTAATAAATTAGATGTTTCTTCTTATGGGGTAACTAATAGACCAATTGGGATGAGTCTTAATTCGTCAATTACTAGTACTACTAAAGATGTATTATCTAGAACTTTAGGTAGTGATGGTTATCCAGCTTTAAAGGATGGAACAAGTTTATCTTATTTGTTTAAAGATGGAACTTATGCTGATAAACAAAATACTGCTACGATTGATGGATTATTTCAACAAAATGGTGTTTCGGGAGAATATTTTTATAATAGTCGTGAAAATCATGCACAGTACAGTAATAATAAATTTACATTATATAATCAAATTATTACACCAAACTTTATTACTTATCCATTTGGTAATTTCTTACCATTAAATGATATTACTAATGATGATACAACAACGCAGGTAAGTCAAATTGATAGCGTTGGAGACTATGTTCAAGATGTAATTAATGATTTGGTTTATGCTAGTGATTATAGTAGTAATGCGACTAAGAAACAATTAGTTGATATGTTAGCTAAGTATCGAACAGATTTGCAATCTGTAACTACAACTGGCGGTACAGCGTGGACGACATGGAACGCTAAAAATGCAATTAATGATTATTTTAAAGAAGAGAGTGGTGATAATCCGAGTGATAGTACTTCGTTAATTACTAATTCGCTGTTAAAGAAAATGTATAATATTGATTGGAGTACTAAAACGAACTTTTTCTTTGGAATGGAAATGAAAATGAATTTCATGCAACCTAAAGGTGGTATGACAGGAAATGATACCAATAAAGATGGGGCATCTGATTATCCAATGAAATTCTATTTTACTGGTGATGATGATGTTTGGGTCTATATTGATAATGTGCTATTCTTAGATTTATCGGGTATTCATAGACATGTTGGTGGAGAAATTGATTTTGTTAATGGTAAAGTTTATTACTATTATTTGGATACTGCTAATACTGGCGATGTATCAACGACACCATATAAAACTTATACTTTTAAGCAAATATTAAGTGCAGCTGGTAAGAGTACGGATGGGCTTAATAGTAATGGAACATTTAAAGATTATACTAATCATAGTTTTAAATTCTATTATATGGAACGTGGATCTGGATCTAGTGTATGTAGATTAAACTTTAATTTTCCATTATTGAAACAAAATTCTATTAGTGTGTCAAAAGAGTTATCAGTTGATGATAATAGTGAATTTTTAGGAAATCCCGATTTTAAATTTCAAGTATTGAAGGCTAATTCTTCTGGAAGTAAGACTGATGAATTGTTTATTGCTGCTGGGACTGCTTATACAATTTATGATGAGAATGGCAATCAGGTAGGAACAGGAACAACAGATGCGAATGGTGTCTTTAAATTGAAAGCTGGTCAAAGAGCGGAATTTACTGATATTAAGGAAAATGCAGGTAAATATTATGTAAGAGAATTATTAGATGAAGCAATTGAACAATATGGTGAAATTACCGTTAGTGGTGAATCAACGACTAAGAGCGAAGATGTAACGATTGGAAGTGATACTTTCACGGGAGTAGATAGTCCAGTTAAAGATATGTCAGACGGAAGTACTTTGTTCTCATTTGATAATAATATTGATCTTAACAAATATGGCTCATTAAAAATAGAAAAAGAGTTTGAGGGAGATAAAATTCCTGATAAGCAATTTAAGTTTAAAGTAACTTTAGATGGAGAATTATTACCAATTGGTACTCTTTATACGGTTACAACATCTGATGGAACTGTAGATACAAGAACTGTAACTGATGATGAAGATAATACTGAAGATGGAGCAGGAATGATTTTTGTTAAGGCTTCTGAGTATGCAGTTATTGATAATATCTTGGCAGATAGTGTTTATGAGGTAGTAGAAATTAATTCAATTGCTAGTGATTATACAGTTAAATATAATGATGAGGAAATAGATGGTGTTAGTGGTTCGATTAGTCCTAATACAGTTATTTCGATAACCGTAACTAATATTGCGGAAGATGAAAGCTTAAGAATACCAATTACAAAGAAAATTGTTAATTATACAGAAAATGAATATAGTTATCAATTTAAATTAACGGAAGTTAAGAATTCTAATGGTGAAGTGTTAGAAGGAAGTACTCTTGAGAAAATAATAACGATAGATGTTATTCGGGAAAAAGATGGTGAGTTTGTATTAAAGTATGAACGACCTAGTTATAGTAATGGAGAGACAGTACATTATTATAAGATTGAAGAGATATTTGGTGATGATAATGAAACTAAATATGATGAAAACTTTTATGTTATAAAGGTAGTGGTAACGAAGAATAATGATGAAGGTTCCTTTGGGGCTTTAATTACTAATGTTTATAATAAAGATGGGGTTGATATTACTGAGACAACAAATGATGAAGTTACTAATAAAATTATTTTTAATAATCATTTGTTGACTGATTTGGCAATATCAAAAGAAGTTATTAATAATGAAGATATTTCTGGTAATTTCTTGTTTGAGTTGAGTGTTACTTATGATGAAAATGCTGATGGAGTAGGGGAGGCTATAGTTGGAGATTATAGCTGTAAGAAGGGCTCTACTAGCAGTATTAATCAAGTAACATTTGCAGATACTGGAATTACAACTTTAGATGGGAATACTATATTGAATACATCAGAAGAATGTATAGTAACATTTGTGGAAGGTAAAACAAATATTAATTTATCTCATAATGAGACAATTATTATTTATGGTCTTCCATATAAGGCTAATTATTCGATAACTGAATTAACTACTAATGGTTATACGGTTAAGTATCAAGTTAATTCAGATAGTATAACAATTGGAAAGCAGGCAACTGCTGACTTAAATATGGATAATAATTTAATTAAGTTTATTAATGTTGCTGGTTATGAGATGCCAAAAGCTGGGGGTAGTGGTAGTTTAATTTTGGTAATAATAGGATTACTATTATTAATAGGCCCTATTATTTATATAGGATATTCATTTTACAAGAAAGAAAAGAGTGTGACCTAGCTTTAATCTTTAGTAAAATGAATATCTAAATGGAGTGAATTTGAAAGGAAGTAAAAAAACATGAAAAAAATACTAAACACAATTTTAGTACTATCTTTATTAGTACTAGTACCTACTTTCGTAGTTAATGCCGTAAGTGGTACAAACAGTAACACTGGTACTATTACTATCAGTGATGCTATTGAAGGTAAGACTTATAAAGCTTATCAAATCCTTAAGTTAGAGTCTTATGATACAGAGAAGAGTGCTTTTACTTATACAGTAGCAACTGGATGGGAAAATTTCTTTGATGTAGATAAAAATGGTGCTGGAGCAGCTTATGTAACTATTGATGCTCAAGGATATGTTACTTGGAATAGTGATAAACAATCATCAGATGATATGAAAACTTTTGCACAAGCAGCATTAGCTTATGCGAAGGCTAATAGTGGTATAGCAGCAATTAGTCCAACTACAGTAAATGGTACAACAGTGAAATTTACAGGATTAAATTTAGGTTATTATTTAGTTGATTCTTCAGTAGGAGCTTTATGTAGTTTAACTACTACTAAACCAAATGCTACTGCTGAGGAGAAGAATAGTGTTCCAACAATTGATAAAGAAGTTCAAGAAAATTCAACTAATAAGTGGGGCGATGATAATAATGCTTCAATAGGTCAAACAGTAGAATTTAGAACTACTATTACAGCAAGTGATGGTGCTGAAAATTACGTATTATACGATAAAATGAGTGCGGGGTTAACTTTTAATGAAGGTTCAATCGTAGTAACTTTTGGTGATAAAACGTTAGCTGAGGGTACAGATTATACAGTTTCTACAACTACTGAAGGTTATACTTTTGTTATTACATTTACAAAATCATTTACAGATACATTAGTAGCTGGAGCTGAAATTGTAGTTACATATGATGCTTTATTAAATAAAGATGCAGTTATTGCCGGCGCTGGAAATCCAAACGAAACTTTCTTAAAATATGGTGATGATACAGAAGAAAATAGAACACCAACAGATACAACTATAACTTATACTTACAGTTTTGATTTAATTAAAACTGATAGTTCAAATAAATTATTAGCAGGAGCTGTATTTAGCTTATATGATGCTAATGGTAAGGTAATTAAATTAGTAAAGATATCTGATACTTTATATCGTGTAGCAACTGATGAAGATACTGAAACTACAACAACAATTACAACAATTGCAACAGCTAAAATAGCTATTGAAGGTTTAGATAATGGAGATTATTCTCTAAAAGAGATTACAGCTCCAGAAGGATACAATAAATTAGCAAGTGATGTTAAATTTACAATTAATGGTAGCAATTATGTATCAGCAATGACAGGTGATACTTGGACTGAAGAAGACGGTGGAGTACACGTAATCAACTTAACTGGAGCTGAATTACCTACAACTGGTGGTATGGGTACAGTATTATTCATGGTAATTGGTTCATTAATGATTATTGGTGCTGGAGTATTATTAGTAGTTAAATTAAGAATTTCTAAAATGAATGCTTAATTTAAGATATATCGCTAAGGAATAAGCTTTAGGCTTATTCCTTAGATGGATATATATAAAGGAGGGAAATATGAAAAAGGATAAAACAACGCTGATAATAGTATTATTTTTTTTCATGGGTCTCTCTGTACTTTTGTACCCAACGATAAGTAATTTATATAATAGAAGGGTACAATCGAGAGCGATTGTAGATTATGATACTGTTATAAAGAATTACGATGATAGTAAGTATAGTGAGATATTAAATGAGGCTGAAGCTTATAATCAGGAGATAATGAAATTAGAAGATCCATTTAATACTTATGATACGATTGATAATTATGAAAAAGTATTGAATATAGATAATACGGGAATGATGGGATATATAGAGATTGATAAGATCGATGTTAAGTTACCTATTTATCATGGTACTTCTAATGGGGTGTTAAGTAAGGCTGTAGGTCATTTAGAAGGTTCTAGTTTACCGATAGGGGGAATAGGTAATCATACTGTTTTATCAGCCCATCGTGGTCTTCCGTCGGCGACATTATTTACTGATTTAGATAAATTAGAAAAAGGAGATATATTTACAATAACGATATTGAATCAGAAATTAACTTATGAAATCGATCAAATATTAATCGTGGAACCAGATAAAATTGATGAGTTACAGATAAATTCTGGTCATGATTATGTTACATTGATAACTTGTACTCCGTATGGAATTAATACACATCGAATGCTCGTTAGGGGGAGTAGGATTGAAAATACTTTAGAAGAGTATGTTACAACAGAAGCTTATAAGATTAATAGTTTAATGATAATACCGTTAGTAGCGTTACCAATAATATTGATATTAGTATTGATAATAATGTTTAAACCAATAAAAAAGAAAGATATAGATAAAAATAAATATTTATATCCTTCTAAGTATAAGGCTAAGAAAAAAAGTTCGGAGGTTATGGATAATGAAGAAAAGTAAATTGAAGTATTTTTTAATGATAATTATGTTAATGTTAAATGTTTTACCTGTTATGGCGGATGATAATGTTGTTGATTTTACTAAGAAAGGGACTATCGCGATTAGTTTGAGTGATTCTATAGAGGGTACTGAAGTAAAGGGAGCAGCAATAACTATTTATAAAGTGGCTGATGCTTATTCAAAAGATAGTAACTTAGCATTTGATTATCATAGTAGTGTAGATAAGTATAAGCAAGATATTGAAGCTGGTAATATTACTAGTAGTGTATTAGATATTATTAAAAATAGTGATATGGTTAGTAAAGAAGGGATTACTGATGGTAATGGTAAGGTTCAATTTAGTAATTTAGATTTAGGTTTATATTTGGTTGTACAAACAAATGAGGTTAATGGCTATTCTGTGATTGATCCTTTCTTGGTGATGATACCGCAAGTGCAAGATAATAGTTGGGTCTATGATGTTGAGGCTACGCCTAAAGTAGATATTATTAAGTTGTTTGATTTGACCGTAATAAAAGTATGGAATGTTAGTACTGATACCGAGGTACCTAAAGAAGTAGTTGTGGAATTACTTAAGGATGGTGAAGTTATTGATACAGTTAAATTAAATGATGGAAATGGTTGGACTTATAGTTGGCGTCAAATTGAAAAAAGTGATAAATATTCTGTTAGAGAAAAAGATGTGCCAAAGGGGTATACGGTTAGTTATCGTACGGAGGGAAATAAGTTTATTGTTATAAATACTAAAGGGTTAGTGCAAACGGGAAGACAAATGTGGATTATTTCTTTATCAGCTTTGGTAGGTTTATTATTTATAGTAATTGGTTTTATTTGCGATAAAAGGGAAAGAAATGAACAAAATAGGTAAAGTTTTTATTGGAATAGGGGGATGCTTAATTTTAGTTTCTAGTCTTATGCTTATATATGGTAATTATGAAGAAGTAGAGGCTGGGGTAAAGGCTTCGAATGTTCTCAGCGTAATGAAAGATAGTATTAATAAGAATATGCAGACATCAGTTAAGACTGATGTAGTAGTGCAAATGCCAACAATTAGGATAGGAGAGTATGATTATATAGGGACTATTATTATTCCTCGACTTAATTTAGAGTTACCAGTTATGGCTGAATATGATTATGATAGATTAAAGATAGCACCAGCTCGTTATTATGGTTCGATAAGAACTAATGATTTAATTATATGCGCGCATTCTTATCGAACTCATTTTAAATATTTAAGTAGTTTAGAACAAGGAGATAAAATTATTATTACGGATGTAAATGGGAATAATTATATATACGAGGTATTAGAAATAGAAGTATTGTCTTCTGATGATGTTTTGGAGATGATTAATAATGAGTTTGATTTGACGCTATATACTTGTACTGAAGATGGAATTGATCGAGTTACGGTAAGGTGTAATAGGGTTAGTGATGTAGTTTAGGTTAAAATACTTAATTAGATTAGGATTATTATAGGGTTCTAATGTAGTTTAAGTATTTTTTTGGGGTAGAAATTTGTTACGTTAGATGTTTATATTATTGATAATATTTGATTATTTTGGTATCCTAATAATAGGAGGGAAGATATAATATGAAAAAGATTGCTATTAATGGGTTTGGGAGAATAGGAAGATTAGTTTTTAGAATTATGGAGGAAGATCCTGAATTAGAGGTTGTTGCGATTAATGATTTGACTGATAGTGAGCAACTAGCTTATTTATTAAAGTATGATACTAATCATAGAATATATCGACCAGATGAAATTTCTTATGATGAGGAAGGAATTATTGTAGGTAATAGAAAGGTTAAGGTTTATAGTGAAACTGATCCAACTAATTTACCATGGAAAGAATTAGGGATAGATGTAGTGTTTGAATGTACGGGTAAGTTTGTTGAGAAGGATAAGGCTTATAGTCATATAGAAGCGGGCGCTAAAAAGGTTATAATTTCGGCACCAGCTAAGGGTGATGTTAAGACAATTGTTTATAATGTTAATGATGATATTTTAGATGGTAGTGAGGAAATTATCTCGGCTGCTAGTTGTACAACTAATTGTTTAGCGCCAGTATTGAAAGTACTTCAAGATAATTTTGGTATTGTAAAGGGATATATGACGACGATTCATGCTTATACTAATGATCAGGTTACTTTAGATGTTGCTCATAAGAAAGGAATTGGAGCTAGACGTGGTCGAGCATGTGCGATGAATATCGTTCCTAGTTCAACGGGGGCTGCGACAGCGATTGGGAAAGTTATTCCTGAGCTTGCTGGTAAGCTTAGTGGTGGTGCGATGAGAGTTCCTGTTAGTGATGGTTCTTTAGTTGATTTAACTTTGGAGTTAGAGAAAAATACTACTGTTGAGGAGATTAATCAGAAGTTTAAGGAAAATGTTAATGAAACGTTACATTATACTGAGGCTCCAATTGTTTCTAGTGATATTATATCATCACGTTGTGGCGCTACTATTGATAGTAGATTGACTGATTTAGTGGAGGTTAATGGTAAGCAATTAGTAAAAGTAGTAGCGTGGTATGATAACGAGATGGGGTATTCAGCCCAAATGGTTCGTACTGCTAAGAAATTAGTAGATTAATTTATAATATAAAAAGAACGTGTTAATTAATTGGTCGCACGTTCTTTTGATATTCCATAAGAATTAGTTGTAGTATCATAAAAGAAATAATTTTGAGGTGGATTATAAGTAAAATAACTAAATATTAAGTAGATTATAATAATTAAGGGAATTGATATTATATTTAGAAATGGTAATGGTTTAAAAGTTAATATATAATAAGAAATAATTCCTGATATTATGTAAGTTATAAATAATAGGGCAATAGTTATGATTAAGTATTCTCCTAATAGAAAATGAATTGGTAAATACATAATTAAGAAAATGAAAATAGAGATGACGCTAGTGAAGATTAGTTGAAAGAGAAAATTATTGAATTTTATGTTATTTAATTTTAGGATTAGGTAATCGATTATTCCGGAGATGATGGTTGAGGTAAAAATAATTTTCATATGTTCAAAGATACTTTCATTAACGGGAAAGAGGATAGATATAAGGGGAGATGGAAAAAATTCATATAAGAAGTGGGCTGGAAATGAAAGAATAAAAATATTTAGAATACTTATTATTTTTATAGTTTTTAAATTCATATATTATCACCAATATATTTTATGAC
>JAFURK010000044.1 GCA_017480975.1 Bacilli bacterium | reverse complement strand
TCTTGTTGCCATTTTTCGGGCAAAGATTGATATTTTAAAATTGAATATATAATAGTCATGGTATATATTTCATCAATATCGTTTTGGGTAAAAAATGTTTCTAAAGTCATAATTACTCCTTTCGTACTATTTTAGTATAATCTTTTTTTTTAGAATTTTCAATTTTTAGGATGCAACAGTTAATTTTATTTTTTATTTAGTGAAAGAAACTTGGTAATAATTGGATAAAGAACAATCTAATTTTATCTAGATTGTTCTTTATCATATTTATCCTAGTATATATGGAATATCTTTTGTTCCCTCTCCTCCAATTATCTGAATATCAGATCTTAAATATACGACGGGACGTACCGCTCTCGCATTTTCTGTAGTATAGGCACTAACATTGCCTGTCGTATTGATATTGAACACGTTCGCGGCAGAGCTAGAATGGGGTGTCAATGTCCATTGCCATGCTGTACTATCATACATCCAATTATTATCTAGGCATTCCTCAGATTTATAACTACTCATCGATGATGTACAAAGACTTAAATCAGTCGCATACCCATAATCTGATGGATACATTAAGCCAACGATTCCAGTCCAAATTGTCGCCCTTGGACAAGCGCCATCATCGGTACTACAATTATAAACTGTTGTGCTTCGTTCACTTGTATATGAAACATTTGGTAACTCATTAGAGCCTCCACCTAAATACCATAATGATGCATCAATCTTATCTCTTGCTTCCTTAGATAGTCCTGTCGTTAAAAAATTACAGCTCGTTGTAGCATTATTGCTACCTTTATAGCAAGTTCCTTCTAAACTATTATAATATAAGTTATTTAATTCAGTCATTAAGTCAGCTTGAGTCCAATCATTGACTCCATATCCTGTGTTGATATCTGAAGCACTACTATCCCAAGATAATTCACCAATTGAAGTATTTCTAATTAATTTTATTCTTAAGCTTCCATTAGCATCACTTGCGCCTGATTTAACATTAGATACACTTATTATTCGCCATAACTCATCATTATATTTAACATAATTATCGGGATCAGCTCCATAGTATCGATAAACGCCATTATTATCTAACATAATTCCGGCATTTGGATTTAATGATACACTTGGATTAAGTTCTTTTCCTCCTAAATGAGCTATGGTTAAATCACTACCATCATTATATAATTTTTTTACATAATTAGTAGCCGAATTGGCTCCTCCATCAACTCCGCTAGCATAGTTTCCAAATTTAGCGGTATTAGAGCCGGCGGCTGAAACAAAAGTAACTTTTCCGCCAAAAAAATCTTCGGTTACGGTCGCGGCTCCTTCAGCGCCAGCAGTTTGATTCATTCCATTTTCAGATAACCAAAGAACAATATAATAAACTTGACTATCGGTAAAAGTTGAACTACTAGTTCCTGTATCATTATCAGTATTTTTGTCATTAGCACTTAAGTATTGATTATATACTAAGGCTGATGTTATATCCCCACTGTGACTATAGACATTAGAACTAGGCTCATGATCACTTATTCTTATATAGTTTTTGTTTATTACTTCATAATTATTAGAATTAATAGTTCTAGTTGATACAGCACTATATCTAGTGGTTTTTATTTCATTAAGATTTAGATAATCATTTATCGTATCTTCTCCACCTAAACCAGTAAAAGTTAATTCTTCATCTGTTCGGGCTGTAGATGCTCCAGCAGTAGTACAAGATGTTACTAATCCATTAGCTTCTTCACCACAAAAAGCTTGTGACCAACGCATCGTAGTTTTATCAGTATTATATATATAATCAGTATAATCGGCTGGACTCCCGGAACCACCAGTTAAATTAACATATCCATCAACAAAAGTACTATTGCTTCCTCCATTATTAATAGTAATTTTATAAACTTGGCATACCGCATTACCATTATCATCAATACATATTCCGTTGGTACTGGTTAAGGCTTGTTCAACCATATTATTTGACATTGGAATTAAGCCAACATCATTATCGACATTAGTTACTTTAACAACACTTAAATTAATATCTACTGTTGCCATGTTACCAGTGATAGTATTGGCATCTTGTCCACTAGCGGCTAGATAACTATATGTTGCTCCAACAACTGAAAAAATATAGACAAATAAACCTAATAATGCATAATATTTTAATTGTTTAGAACGAGATAATTCTTTGTTTTTAAACACTTCTAACCACTATATCCTTTCTATTCTGCAATA
>JAFURK010000001.1 GCA_017480975.1 Bacilli bacterium | reverse complement strand
CTCTCTCAGGAGTAGGAATCCATTCATCAACTGCAGCCATTAATTCTTCAATCTTAGCAGCATACTCTTTATCACCCTCAAGAGCTTTAAGAGCAGATCCTCTAATAATTGGAGTATTGTCTCCATCGAAATCGTAACTAGATAATAATTCACGAATTTCCATTTCAACTAAGTCTAATAATTCTTCATCATCAACTTGGTCACATTTGTTCATATAAACAACTAATCTTGGAACACCAACTTGTCTAGCAAGTAAGATGTGCTCTCTTGTTTGAGCCATTGGTCCATCAGTAGCAGCAATAACAAGAATACCACCATCCATGTGAGCTGCACCAGTAATCATATTCTTTACATAGTCAGCGTGTCCAGGACAGTCAACGTGAGCATAGTGACGATTGTCAGTTTGATACTCAACGTGAGCAGTATTGATTGTAATACCTCTTTCTCTTTCTTCAGGAGCCTTATCAATATTAGCATAATCTTCAAATTGTGCATAACCTTTTTCAGATAATACTTTAGTGATAGCGGCAGTTAAAGTTGTTTTACCATGATCTACGTGTCCAATAGTACCAATATTAACGTGTGGTTTTGAACGATCATATTTTGCTTTTGCCATAATATTTTTTCCTCTCTTTCTTAATTTACATATTCTATTTTATCAAATTTTGGAAATTAATCAAGATATATGATTAATTTCCTCCATTTTTTTTGATTATTTCTTCAGCAATTGATTTTGGAACTTCTTCATAATGATCAAGAACCATTGTAAAGTTACCTCTACCTTGAGTATTTGAACGTAAGCTTGTTGCATATCCAAACATTTCAGCTAGTGGTACCATAGCTTCAATAGCCAAAGCATTTCCACGAGACTCTTGTCCCATAGGTCTTCCACGTCTAGAAGTAATATCTCCCATAACGTTTACTAAATATTCATCAGGAACAATTACTTGAACCTTCATAATTGGCTCTAATAATGCTGGTTTACATTTATTTTTAGCCTCTTTTAAAGCTAAACTAGCAGCAATTTTAAATGCCATTTCAGATGAGTCTACATCATGGTAACTACCATCATATAATGTAGCTTTAACATCAACCATAGGATATCCTGCTAAAATACCACTTGTCATAGCTTCTTGTAATCCCTTATCAATAACTGAAATATATTCACGAGGAACTACACCACCAACGATATTATCAACAAATTCATATCCTTTTTCTGGATTTGGTTCGAAACGAATCCAAACATGTCCGTATTGTCCACGTCCACCAGATTGTTTAATATGCTTACCTTCACATTCACCCATTTGATTAATTGTTTCTCTATAAGCAACTTGAGGAGCACCAACAGTAGCTTCTACTCCAAATTCTCTCTTTAATCTGTCAACTTGGATATCTAAGTGTAACTCACCCATACCAGAAATTACAGTTTGACCAGTTTCTGGATCAGTATGCATTCTAAAAGTAGGATCTTCTTCAGCTAACTTAGTTAAAGCTAAAGCCATCTTATCTTGGTCACCCTTACTCTTTGGTTCTAACGCTTGTGAAATAACTGGTTCTGGGAATTCCATACCTTTCATAACACAAACATGTTTCTCATCACATAATGTATCAGCAGTAGTAGTATTCTTTAGTCCAACAATTGCACCAATATCACCAGCGAATACTTCAGTAATTTCTTCTCTGTGATTAGCATGCATTTGTAGAATTCTTCCTACTCTTTCTTTAGCATTCTTAGTTGAGTTTAACACATATGAACCACTCTTTAATGTACCAGAATAAACTCTGAAGAAAGTAAGTCTTCCAACAAACGGATCTGTCATAACCTTAAATGCTAAAGCTGTAAACGGTTCAGAATCAGAAGGTTTTCTTAATACTTCATTTCCTCTATCATCAGTACATTCAATAGCCTCTACATCTGTAGGTGCAGGTAAATAATCAACAATTGCATCAAGAAGTGGTTTAACACCCATATTTCCTAACGCAGTTCCACACATGAATGGGAAGAATTCTGCTGAAAGAACTCCTTTACGAATAGCAGCCTTTAAAGCCTCTACTGTAACTTCTCCACCATCTAAGTATGTCATCATTAATTCTTCATCAAAATCAGCCGCAGCCTCAATTAAGATATTTCTATATTCTTCTGCTTGATCTTTTAAATCTTCAGGAATTTCAATTTCTTTAGCATTTTCTTCAGGACTTCCATCAAATTCATAAGCCTTCATAGTTACAAGATCAATAACACCTCTAAACTCATTTTCAGCTCCAATAGGAAGTTCAATAGCAGCACTTTTAGCACCTAATCTATCTCCAACACTTTGTAAACTCTTAAAGAAATCTGCACCCATTTTATCCATCTTATTAGAGAAGATAATTCTAGGTACTTTATATTCATTAGCTTGTCTCCATACTGTTTCACTTTGTGGTTCTACACCAGCTTGTGAATCAAGTAATAAAACAGCTCCATCTAATACTCTTAAACTTCTTTGAACTTCAATTGTAAAGTCCACGTGTCCAGGAGTATCGATAATATTGAAACGATAGCCCTTCCAGAATGCTGTTGTAGCCGCACTAGTGATAGTAATACCACGTTCTTGCTCTTGCTCCATCCAGTCCATTTGCGCAGCACCATCATGAGTTTCACCAATCTTGTGAATCTTACCAGTATGGTATAAAATACGCTCAGAACAAGTAGTTTTACCAGCATCGATATGAGCCATAATTCCTATGTTACGAGTATTTTGTAACGAAATTTGTCGAGCCATATAATATTTTCCTTTCTCTTACCATCTATAATGAGCAAACGCCTTATTAGCTTCTGCCATCTTATGAGTATCCTCACGTTTTTTAACAGATGCCCCAGTTCCATTAGAAGCATCAATAATCTCATTAGCTAAATTTTCAGCCATCGAATGACCATTTCTTAATCTAGCATATTGAGCTAACCAACGAAATGCTAATGCTTGTGCTCTATCAGCTTTAACTTCAACTGGTACTTGATAGTTAGCGCCACCAACTCTTCTAGACTTAACTTCTAAAGCTGGCTTAATGTTTTTCATAGCCTTTTCAAACACTTCCATAGCGTCTTCGCCAGTCTTTTCTTTAATCATATCAAAAGCATCATAAACGATTCTTTGAGCTGTACCTTTTTTACCATCTAACATGATTTGATTAATTAACTTAGTAACAACCTTAGACTTATATAAAGCATCAGGTAATACATCTCTCTTAACTGCACGTCTCTTACGCATATTATTCTCCTCCTTCCATTGTATATTTAAAATAATTATTTCTTATCTTTAGGTCTCTTAGCTCCATATTTAGAACGACCTTGCATACGATTTTGAACTCCAGCAGTATCCATAGTACCACGAATAATATGATAACGAACACCGATTAAGTCCTTAACACGTCCACCTCTAACTAAAACAACACTGTGTTCTTGTAAGTTGTGACCAATACCAGGAATATAGCAAGTAACTTCCATACCATTAGAAAGTCTAACCCTAGCATACTTACGTAACGCTGAGTTTGGTTTCTTTGGTGTCATAGTACCAACACGTACACAAACGCCTCTTTTTTGAGGAGAGTTTTGATTAACAGTCTTATTATTAATAGTATCTTGTCTAGTTAATAATGCTGGTGCCTTACTCTTTCTTGTTTTCTTACCTTTTCCTCTTAATCTTTGATTAATTGTAGCCATTAAATTACGCCTCCCTTCTTTGCACATATCCAGGTGTATCATAACCTCTATAAAATATAAGTTCTGCCCTAAGACAAAACCTAAATTTCATTAAGCATGATTAATATAACACTAATCCCCAAAATAGTCAACTAGTTATTTATTTTTTTTGATAAAATACTTAAAAAGTCGATTCTTCAATACAAAAAGCAGCATACAAAGGAACAGATTTAATACCATTATCCATTCCAAAATTTCTAGTAGAAAGTCTAATTGCATATTTAGGAGAATATTTCTCCATATAAACCTTTAAACTTTTAGATCTAACCCTATCAGAAGATTTCACTTCTATCGGAATAATTCCATCATCAGTTGTTATCAAAAAATCTACCTTAGCAATATTATCACTAGACCAATAATTCAAAGATATTCCATTAGATATAAATGTTTGTGCCACATAATTCTCTACAATAGCACCTTTATACCTAAAATCATTATCTAACATAATATCATTAAATCTAACCTCACTAATATTAACTAATAAACCAACATCACTCATATAAACCTTAAATATATTCTCATTTTGATATACCTTCAATGGTATATCAACAGTTTTAACATTATTACAAACATAAATCATATTACTAGACAATAACCAATCTAATGCACTAGCATATTTTCGCTTATTACTACCATTTTCTATTTTAGCATATTGAAATTTTTTATTTTCTTTAGCCAACTGATAAGAAATATTATTGTAAATTTTTTTAATTTTTACTCCTTCAGAAGCATTATAAATATATTTATTCATATCAGCTATATACATCTCAATAATCAACTTTAAAATATTTTTATCAAAATTCATAATATTGCCATCAACTTCAACAAGATTAAGAACTGCTTCAGGCATACCACCAACACATAAATATAATCGATATAATTCTAATAATTTTAAATGAATTACTTCTTCCATCTTTAAATCATTTTTATAACAATCTCTTATTTGTTCAATGATACTATCTTTGCCTAAAGCCATCAAAAATTCTTCAAAATCCATAGGATACATATGTTCAATATATATTTTTCCAACTGGAAATGAAGCATGAAAACGATTAATTTTTACACCTAATAAACTACCCGCTACAATAATATTATATACCTTATCACTTTCACAAAAGTATTTTAAATACGAAATTAACTCTTCACTTTCTTGAATTTCATCTATAAATACAACCTTTTCTTCACCATCTAATGTATCACCAATTATCCACTCAATCTTTTTAATTTTATCCACAACAGAGATATCAGACTTACAAAGTTTTACAATCTCAGCATGCTCTAACAAATTAATATAAATATATTTGTTAAAATTTTCACGACAAAATTTATCAATACTATAAGTCTTACCTATTTGTCTAACCCCTACTACCATCATTGGCTTTTTCATTCCATTTTCTTTCCATTTTAAAAGAACATTTTCAAATTTTCGTTGCATAATATCACCCTTTCATACCTATAGAATACATCAAACGAAATGAATAGTCAATTAAAAAATGCATCTTTTTCCCACATAACTTTTACAAAAAAATGCATCTTTTTCCCACATAAACTATTTTTTAAATTCTTTAACCTTACTCCTAGACAACACTTTCTTCTTTGCATCCTTATAACATTTACGACAAACTGACTCATAAGTAGCATCTACTCCATCAATTGCAACTTGTTCTCCTTCAAAAACAGGAACTCCATCATAAAGTCTCATATTATATATCTTATTATTGCCACAACTACATTGCCTAATAATTGGTTCTAACGGATCGGCCATTTCAAATAATCTCTTACTTCCCTCAAATAAATTACCTTTAAAATCAGTTCTAAGTCCATAACAAATAACATTGATTCCTAATATATCAACTACATTAGATAATTCCTCAACATGATGGCCCTCCAAAAATTGTGCCTCATCTACTAGAATAAAATCTAAATTATGCTCTAATAAATAATTAGCAATCTTTATATAAATATTATCTTTCTTATTAATAAGAAAAGTTGTCTCAACAGAACCACCATCTCTAGCTAAAGTATTATTATCTCCCTTAACATCAATACTAGGCTTAATTACTATAGCTTCAAAGCCATCTTGTACTTTACTATAATAATCTCCTTGTAACTTTCTTGTCTTTCCACATCCCATTGCCCCAAAACAAAACTTTAAATATGGTTGTTTCATAATTATTCACTCTCTCCTCTAATCATTTACCAACATAATTATACCAATTTTAAAAAGAAAAAGAATTAATGTTAACAAGATTTATAAATATTAAAGAAAAATACTTATAAGTACTTTCCCACAAAAAAACTGCTACCACTACTGATAACAGTCTAAAAATTATAATTACGCTACTTTTTTAACTTGTTCTCCCTTATAAAATCCACATTTTGGACATGCTCTATGAGGTCTAATCATTTCTTTACAATTAGAACATTCTACTAATCCATTTGCTTTAACTTTATAATGAGTTCTTCTCATATCTCTTCTTGTTTTACTTACTTTTCTAAATGGAACTGCCATGATATCACTCCTTCCTCGAATCAAACATTTTACTTAATTCACTAAATGGAGAATTATTACCTTTCTCTAACTCTTCTTCAGTAATAAGACGCCATCCATTTCCTTCTAAGGTTAAACCTTTATTTTTGTCACTGACAACTTTTAAAGGAATTTCCACTAATATATTTTGCCACAAAAATTCTGTAATATCAAGTCTATTTTGAACTATTTCTAATATTTTTTCCTCTGTATTACCAAATTCACTAAAATTTTCTTCTATTTCACTAGCAAATTTAACCTCAACATCCTCTAATGTAATATCATCAGGTAATACCATAATACCAGCTAAATTACCAGTAATCTGATAATCACCATCACATAACTTAAGTATACTTCCAACAAACTTAACATCTTTTAACTCTCTAATTTGTGTCATTTTTATTAAACTATCTGGAATAACCACATCTAAATCTAATTCTAATTCCTCACTACTACTAGTAACTAACCTAGTTAAATCTATATTCATATTATCACCTAATAAAGAAAAAAGGAAAACTCCCTATTTTCTAGATACATACTTACCATCTTTAGTCGATACAATAATTTCTTCCCCTTCTTCAATAAATAAAGGTACACGAACTAATAAACCAGTTTCAATAATTGCATCTTTAGTAGCTCCAGTAGCTGTATTTCCCTTAACAGCAGGCTCTGTACTAGTAATTTTATAATCAATCTTTTCAGGTAACTCAACACCTAACATTTCACTTTCATAGAAAGTTATAAAAACTTCTAAGCCCTCTTTTAAGAACTTAACCTCACTTGAAATTTGGCTTTCATCAATTTCAACTTGTTCATAAGTTTCCATATTCATAAAACTATAAGTACTACCACTAACATATAAATATTGCATCTTTTGCTTACTTATATGTGCTGTCGGAATTTTAATACCAGCATTAAATGTTTGTTCAGCAATTGCTCCAGTTCTTAAATTCTTTAACTTGGCCTTAACAATTGCCGCACCCTTACCAGGCTTTACATGTTGAAATTCCAATACTTGATAAATACCACCATCATATTGAATTGTAACACCTGTTTTAAAATCATTTACATTAATCATTCAAATCCCTCACTTCAAAACAAAATTTTAATTATTTAGTTTTAGTTTCTTTAAATTCACATACTTTACGACAATTCTTACAATACTTATTTAAAGATAATTTATCTTTAGTAGTATCACTATTTTTTTCAGTCCTATAAGTAACTTTTTTACATGCTTGACAAATTACTGTTACTAAACCTCTACTATCTTTTTTAGCCATAATGCACCTCCTTCAAATACACGGTACCGCTATTATAACACATTATTTATAAATTTCAAAGTATTTATTTACAATTTGTGACGATAATCTTTTGTTAATTCCACTAGTTGTATCCGTATCGGCAATAGCCACATCCGGACTAATTACTACAATACTAAATTTTGGATCCTCATACGGAGCATAGCCAACAAAACTAGTTGTTATCGTTTCTGTATCAACAACACCATTACCATCCGTATCAATAAAACTCTGACTAGTACCTGTCTTACCAGCACCTATACTTTGATAACTCCCCATATAAGCTGTACCTAATCCATAACTAACAACTGCTCTAAAGCCTTCTTGAACCCTATCAATATACTTAGCCTCTACATCAACCCGACCTAATTCCTTAACTTCATTTGTATACATCTTCTCACCAAACTGATTATTATTATCTTCAGGTGCTGCATACACTTCCTTAAGTAAATATGGTTGCATCCTAACCCCGTCATTAGCAATCGTATTAATATATTGCATTATTTGAATTGGCGTATAAGTATCATACTGTCCAATCGCAAAATCAAGTAAATGTCCTGGCATCTTTGATTTGCCTGAATATCCTAAACTCTCTAGTGGTAAATCAATTCCTGTCTTTACTCCTAAACCAAACGATGCATACATATTTCGATACTTATCAAAAGCTCCCTCATCTAAAACTAATGCCTTATCATATTGATAATTACCATTACCAACCGCTATCGCTATCTTATATTGATAAACATTCGAAGAAAACGCTAATGCACTAATATCATTAATATATCCTAAATATCTCCACGAACATTTCTCTGGTGTTGCCTTAATCTTAATACACTCATCTGTCTGATATTGTCCAATTTGAAGTGCCCCATACTTATAACCAACTAACATTGAAGCTCCTTTAACAATTGATCCCGGTGTAACTGAAGTCGTAACAACCCCCGGTGTATAATCAGTAACATAAAGTTCCCCATTATCTCTTTGCTTTACTTGTTTACCAGCCATTGCTAATACTTCTCCCGTCTTAGGATTACTAACAATTGCAAAACTATGATTATAATACCTCGTATTAGGCTCTCTCTTCGTCGCCAATACTTCTGCGGTTAAAGTCTCTTCCAAATACTTCTGAAGTTCAATATCTATCGTTAAGACTATATCATTACCTCGTCTACCTTCACTAACAAGTTCATAATTATTACCATCAGTTACCTTATATGTAGCTTTAGTTCCTTTTAAGTATTCTTCATACTGATACTCCAAATAACTAATACCAACCCGATCATTCAAGCTATAGCCATTATCCAAATAATAATCCACTAACTCCGAAGGAATTCCCTGTGTCGAACTAGAAACAGTCCCCAATATTGATTTAAAAACATCGCCATAAAGATACACTCGCTCCCAATCAAGCTTCGTATTAACCCCCATTAAAATATCAATATTTTCACTAACAAAAGCATATTCACTATCTTTTACATCAACATTTTTAATAATCTTTTCAGCATATGAATATCCCTTATTCATTAAATAATATATATATGCTGTTTCTTTATCTCTTTCATTATATCCTGCTAACTCTTCTTCAGTAATACGCTCATATATTAAATCTTCTAAATCATCATCACTAAGTTTTCGTTCATTATATTTCTTTCTTTCCGCCTTAGTAATCTTATTCTCAGCCTCTTCTTTATTATTTTTATACCAAAAAGTCTTAAGCATTTTTGTTGATAACTTACTATAATCAATCTCTAACGTATCACTCAACTTATAAGCAAGCTCTATCTCTTCCTTAGTTGTAACACCATCTTCTTTTTTATAATAAATAGTCTTAACTGCCTCATTATCTACTAACAGCTTATAGTTACGATCATAAATTCTGCCTCTAGGTGAAGACTCTCCTTCAACAATCTTAACTGTCGCCGCCACCAAATCCTCTGCATATTCCTCATTTTGTAGTACCTGTAATTGAAATAATCTCCCCCCAATTACCAAGAAAACTAAAACTATTACCACTATTATAAATAAATATCTTCTCTCAATAATATCAGGTAAATACCTACTACTAGAAGGAGTCCTAGTACTATTACTATAAGGCCTAGTATTATCTTTTCTAACCACTTGCTTAGATTTATGACTCTTATTAAGAGGCTTTCTCTTCACAGCGCTACTATCCTTAGTAGCCACTTTAACTTTTCTCTTCTTATTAATTGGTTTTCTCTTATCCCAAAAACTAGAACCTTTTAACTTAATCTTCTTTTCCTTAGCCACTATTACTCCCTCCTTTTCTATTTTATTATAGCATTCATCACCTCTATTGACAAATAAATTCTAACTTTTAAATCTACTTTTTTCTCCAACTTTACACTTATATACTTAAAATACTTAAATTTCTTCATACCATCTAATTTATATCCTACTAACATCCATTCTATTTCTCTAAAACAAGCATACAATATAAAAGGTGATTATATATATGAATTTATTTTTTATCGAAAGATATATCCAAAAAGTAAAAAAAGAGGATATCTATAACTATGCCAATAACCAAGGAATAAACCTTACCCCTAGTGAGCTAAACACCTTATACCACTACTTAAAAAACTATTATAGACCATTCCTAACTAACCCATCTACTAGACCAAAAATATTATCGGAACTAAAATCACAAGTAACTCCTGCGACAGCCAATAAATTAGACGAATTATATGACTTATACAAAAACAAACTATAGAAAACGAATATCATTATTCATTCTCTATAGTTTTTTACTTATTATCATTTATTATAGAAGGCTTATATTCAAAAGGCTGTAAATCATTTTCTTCTAATAATAATATTAATAGAAAGCAATAACTACATCCAAGAAAAAACTTAATATCTACACTAATACCTTCTAAGCATTTTCTAAAATAACAACATTCCCAAGACTATTATAATCAAATAATTTCTAAATTTTCAAATACTTCTTAACTGCTTGCCAAGAACCAAACATACCAACTAAAATACCAATAATAACTAATAACAATGATGCCAAATATACAAATGGATTAGGTGCTATCAACTTAGCTAAAGTTGAAGAGAACAACTTGCCACCAAAGAAGTCATATAAAGATGTATATCCATAAATTGTAATAGCTACTGGAATAATAGAACCTAAAAATCCTAAGAATAATCCTTCTATTACAAATGGTATCTTTATCGAAATATTTGATGCTCCAACTAAACGCATAATTTCTATTTCTCTTTTTCTAGCATATATCGCTAACTTAATTGTATTAGTAATCAAGAATGCTGTAACTACAATTAAAGCTACTACCGCTCCAATTGATACTTTTTTAACTACATCAAAAACTGTAATCAATTGATCAACCATATCTTCCCCATAATTAACTGTACTTACCTTATCTATATCCTTAATCTTACTAGCTGTATCTTTAATAGTGTCAACATCTTTAACCTTCAATTCAAAACTATCTAAAAGTGGATTAGTATCATCAGTCCAACTATCTATAATTGTCTGAAATACTTCATTTCCTTTTGCTGTTTCTTCAGCTGATTCTTTTTTAGATTTAAAAGTTAATTTTTCAACATTACCAGTATCTCTAATTGCTGCTTCTATCCTCGAATAATCACTTTCTCCTGCTGTCTTATCCAAAAATATTACCATCGTTACATCTTTACGAATTAGTTCTGTAAAATTCTCAACATTATAAGAAATAATAATCGAAAAAGCCACAACCACTAACGTAATTGCAATACAAGAAATGGAAGCTAAAGACAAAGAAAAGTTACGTATAACACTCTTCGCCGCATCACGAATATATCTTCTAATAGTTCTAATACCTCTCATTATAATACGTTCCTTTCTCATAATCTTTCTTTAATCTACCAGCTTCAATTAATATTACTCTCTTATTCATTCTATTTACTATATCTCTATCATGCGTAGCCATTATAATTGTAGTACCTAAATTATTAATATTCTCTAAAACTCTCATAATTTCCATTGACGTATCCGGATCCAAATTACCCGTCGGCTCATCACAAATTAATAACTTTGGACGATTAACAATTGCCCTCGCAATAACAACTCTTTGTTGTTCCCCACCAGATAACTGATCAGGATATTGCCTTACCTTATTCTTTAACCCAACTAAATCTAAAACTTCTAAAACCCGTTTTTGGATTTCACTTTTCTCAAATCCAAACACTTCCATTGCAAAAGCTACATTCTCAAAAACTGTAAGCTTTGGAAGTAATTTAAAATCCTGAAATACTACCCCTAATTTCCTTCTTAAAACATAAACTTTTCTATTTTTTAACTTAGCAACATTAATACCACCTATAAAAATAGAACCCTTATCCGGCTTCTCTTCCCGATATAGCATCTTTATTAATGTGGATTTACCAGAACCACTAGCCCCTATAACAAAGACAAATTCACCTTTTTGAATACTAAGATTAAAATCATACAAAGCTACTACACCATTTTTATATGTTTTCTGTACATTATCAACACGAATTAACTCCATTAGTACCACCTTTCACTTTCAAACATTATAACACATATTAGTAAAATACTTATCTAAAAGAAACCTCTTTATAAGTATTTTACTAATACCTTTACACTCCCCCATAAATTTCATAAGTATCTGTAATCAAAAAGAAAACATCCTTATCAATACTCTGTATAACTTCTTTTAATTGATAATATTGCCTTGTTGGAACTGCACACATTAATACCTTCTTATTATCATTAGAATAACCACCCTTAGCATTAACCACTGTCACACCATATCCTAAATTTTCCACTATATACTGACTAATATCTTTTTCTTTCTCTGTTACTATATAGAAAGTTTTCGTAATTGATGTTTCTAACATTACTTTATCTGTAACCACAGATGAAACATAAAGCCCAATAACCGCATACAAAGAATTAGAAAAGCCAAAAAAGAAACCACTGATAAAAATTAATGTTCCATTAATCCAAAGAGTCGATTTACCAATCGAAATTCCAAAATACTTATATAGTATTTGATATATCGTTAAAAAACCACCTACTGAATAGCCACTTCTAACAATCATTCCATTACCTAATCCCATCATTATTCCCCCAAAGAAAACAACCAAAAATAATGACGAATCTGTAACATCAAAAAAAGTCTGAAAAACGCTACTAAATTCCATAAAGATAGGTAATAATATAACTCCAAATAAAGCTTTAAAAGTTTCATACTTACCTAATAAAAAATATCCAACTATTAATAATCCAAACGAAACAACAAATACCGAAATACTAGGATCAATCCCCAAACCATCTCTTAATAATAAAGAAAGTCCCGTCGAACCACCAGTTACTATATTTCTAGGCGAAAAGAAAATACTAAACGCTATTGCATAAATCAATACTCCCCAAATAAATATAGCACATCTTTCCAGCCTATTTTTAGTATTTAATTGTTCAATTAATTCACTAACAACTACTTCACCTTTTCCCATATTACTTACCTCTCGAACTTACTTCATAAGCATCACAAGCTAAGAAGAAAATATTTTTATCAATGGCTTTCAAGCCCTCTTTAACAATAAAATACTGTCTAGTTGGTACAACTCCTAATAACAAAGTTTCTTTATTATTACTATAACCACCCCTAGCATTTATCAAAGTAACTCCCCCTTCAGTTATTGATAATAAAAATTCTCTTACTTCTTCTTGTTTATCTGTAACTATATAAAAAGCCTTACTTTGAGAAATGCCAAGTACCACTTTATCAGTCATAAAACTAATTAAATATAAAACTAAAAATCCATATAAAATAACTTCCCATGAAGATACCAACAAACCTGATAATACAACTAAACCATCACTTACCCACATCGCCTTACCTAAACTAACTTTAGTATACTTAGAGACTATCTCACAAATAATATCTGTACCCCCAGTATTAAAATTAGTCTTATAAATAAGTCCATAACCAAGTCCTGATAAAACACCTCCAAAAACTGCTATTACTAACATTTCTACATCATCAAAATTTAAATATGGCACTAAAAAATCAGTTAACCAAACAAAAATTGGAAATAACAACGATCCAACAATAGCATTTTTAGTCTTCTTTTCACCTAAAGTAAAATAACTTAAAATCAATAATAATATATTAGCAATCAATATAAATAAAGAATTAGGTATTCCAAACTTACCAAGAACTATTGATAAACCAGATACTCCAAAACAAACTATTCCATATTGATTAAAAAACACATTAAAAGCAAAGGCTACGATTAAACATCCCATTGCTAATAAAAAATATCTTAACACTAAATCTTTTTTATCAATAGTTTCTAATATCTTATTAATCTTCTTTCTTCTAAAAACTTTACCAAACATAGTATCACATCCTTAACCCAGCATTAATAAACTCATCCAACTCCCCATCTAAAACTTTATCCACACTACTTGTCTCATAACCACTTTCACCATCTTTAACTAAAGTATATGGACACATAACATAACTTCTTTTTCCCGAACCAAATGCAATTGATTGCCCTTGTTTCATATCACTTATTTCTTCTTTTTGTTTTTCTAACTCTAAAGCATATAACTTACTTTTCAAAACTTCCATACAATTGTTTTTATTTTGAATTTGACTTCTTTCATTTTGACAAGTAACAACAATTCCCGTTGGTAAATGGGTAATTCTAACTGCACTATCAGTAGTGTTAACCCCTTGTCCGCCAGGACCACTACTACGATAAATATCTATCTTCAAATCTTTCTCTAAAATAGTAACATCTACAGCCTTTTCAATTTCAGGTGTAATCTCTACTGAAGCAAAAGACGTATGTCTACGCTTATTAGCATCAAAAGGACTAATCCTAACTAATCTATGAACCCCCTTTTCACCTCTTAAATATCCATAAGCATTTAAACCAATAACACGAAACATAACACTCTTAATTCCAACTTCTTCACCAGATTGCTTATCAAGCTCTTCCAATTTATAACCTTTCTTTAACAAATATCTAGTATACATTCGATACAACATATTTGCCCAATCACAAGCTTCAGTTCCACCAGCACCCGAATGAATTTCAAAAATACAATTATTTCGATCATATTCACCTGATAAATAAGTTTTTAGCTCTAACTCTTCTAACTTAGATACAGCCAAATAATACTCTTCTTCTATACTTTTAAGTAAATCTACTTCACTATCAGCTATTATCCCTAACATATCCAAATTATTAGAAATACTATCCTCTAACATTAAAACCGGCTCTACAATACTTTTTAACTCATTAAGTTCACTAATGACTAAATTAGCCTCACCTTTATCATTCCAAAAATTAACATCAGTCATTCTCTTATCCAATTCAGCTAACCTATTTTGCTTTACACTTAAGTCAAAGAGACCTCCTTATATCATCAAGTTTTACATCTAAATCTTTATACGCTTTTAATAATTCTTTTAACTCCATCTTTACCAACTCCTTGTATCATTATTATACATGATAAACCAAAAAAAAGAAAGCAAAAAAGACCGCAAATTAAAATTCCATCAACCAATTGTAAAATAACTAAAAAAATGATATAGTAATTAAGAGGTGTAAGAATGAAAAAAGAAAAAAAAATATTAACAATAGCCATTATATTACTAATAGCCATATTAGCAATCTTATTAATTAATAATCTAAACAAAAAAACAGTTGGTGAATTAAAAAAAATTACTTATGAAGAACTAACTGAAAAACAAGCTAACGAAGAAGACTTTATCTTAATTGTTAGTACTAGCACATGTTCACATTGTGCTACATACAAACCCAAAGTAAAAGAGATAACCAAAGAATATGGAATAACAGTTTATTATATTGATTATGACAAAATATCAGACTATAAAGATTTTTTAAATAAATACAACTTAACTGGCGCCACCCCTACTACACTTTTCTTTAAAGATGGAGAAGAAAAAAGTCTATTAAACAGAATTGAAGGCGATCTTTCTACCGAAATTATTATCAAAAAATTCAAAAAAATGGGATTTATCACCGAATAAATC
Organism: Bacilli bacterium; assembly: GCA_017480975.1. GTDB lineage: Bacteria > Bacillota_I > Bacilli_A > RF39 > UBA660 > RUG11198. Next base: position 6,821 of record JAFURK010000001.1, on the reverse strand, counting down.
TCATTTTCTTTCCATAAATTATCATTTTATTGCAAAAAAAGATTGAAAAAAACAAAAATATAGTTTATAATGTATACATCAACGCGCCCATAGCTCAACTGGATAGAGCGTTTGGCTACGGACCAAAAGGTTTGGGGTTCGAATCCCTATGGGCGCACCATTATGATAATTTAAGGAACTCATATATATTATAAGAGTTCCTTTTATTTTTTTACTTTTAGATTACATCTAATTTCTTGAATTTAAAAAATTTTTAGTAGTTTTTTAGTATTTTTTTTAAATAATAGCCTTTAAATTACTCATATTTATTTAAATTTAATTCCACTTAATTTTACCTATATAGATATTTTTTCTTCTTTTCCTATATTAATAATTTTTTTTTTGTAATTTGAAAATTATCACCAAATTTTTCTTTTCCTTCAGTTAATATTTCCAATCATCATTTAACTCATTAGATAAATATTCATAGCTCCTTTAATTCAACTAAAAACCATTTATATATCACGTAAATTAATTAATTACTAAATACTTACTAAAAGTTAATATATTTTATATACCTTGGATATAGTACAACATACTTACTTCATTAATAAATATTATTTTCTTAAATCTATGTAAAAAAAGCAAATCTTTTTTTGTTGATCTGCTCCATAGATTGTAATTTAATCTAATTAATAAATTTCAATAATTTATTTTAAATCAATGATGTTATTATTTGAATAATAGAAAATAGTGCATAAGAACCAGATAAAAACGCTCCTACTTTAGCTCCCCAATGCTTATTAAACTTAATTCCTAAACTTAATCCTATTAAACAAATAATGATAAATGCCCCATAAATATAATTCTGTGAAATGTCTATTAGTCCTAACAAATTGTTCATGATTGATACACCATTATATGATGCTGTCGTTAATGTTGGAAGCAATCCTAATAATAAAGATAAACTTCCTATTCCCATTTTATTTTTCTCTTCCATTTTCTTCCTCCACTAATTTATAGATCATTTTAATAGTGAAAGTATTTTTTTATAACTTGCTTCAATTTGATGTCCCATTTTTTCTAATAAAGTTTTACTTATTGATAACCCTAATCCTGTACTATTTTTTATATCAGTTGTATGATTTCTATCAAATAATTTATCAACATCTTTTTTTGTTATCATATCACTTTGATTTGAAATTGATATAATCAATTTGTTTTCTTCTAAATAACTTGTGACTTTAATTTTATCTTTTCCATATTTTTTAGCATTTTGAAAAATATTTTCTATGATTCTTCTAACTGAAATTTTATTAGCCATAACCTTTGGAGAAACTTCTAATAAATTAACTTCAAACCTAACTTTATCTTTCTCATAACTATCATATAATTCAGCTATTATTTCTCTACAATATTCATTAACATCTATTTTTTCTAAAGCTAAACAATAATCAGCTTCATTTATATAAGAATAATCAAAATAATCAATTAGTAATTTTTGAAGTGAAACTGCTCTTTTTTCAATGATTTTTAAATATCTTTCTTTATCTTCATCACTAATTTGATTAGAATTTATTAAATTAATATATCCTAAAATAGCAGTTAAAGGTGTTTTCATATCATGAGAAACATTTGTAATTGTTGTTTTTATTCTTTTTTCTTTATTACAATGTTGTATCTCTATTTCTTGCTTATTTAATAAAATTTTATTTATTTCAGAAACTAATTCTTGATTATTTTTAGTAGGTAAATTCATAGTAATAATTTGTTTTGTATCATTTGTATTTATTTGTTTTAATTTATTAGTTATTAACTTTATTTCTTTACATTCCAAAAAGAATAAACTAACAAAAATAACTAATAAGATAAGTAGAACTATTACTATGAAAACCATTTTTATACCTCCTAAAATTCTGTATTTTCAAATATCTTACTACCAATAAATACTACTATTAAAATTAGTATTATTGGTAAAGTGATAACTTGTAAGACTTGAGAAAAATTAATTACATTACTCTGATCAATAAAAAGATTAAATATTCCATCAACCCACGGTATAACTTTTTCAATAGCACTTTTTAAATTTTCAAATACGCTACTTATAACAATACACATTAAAATTAATGTAGATGTTTTTCTTATAAAAATTCCTAATAATTGAAATAATGATAAATAGAAAAAATCCATTAAAAGAAAATTAACTATTTGAATTGAAAATATTACTTTTACATATTCAAAAAAATTTCCAAAACTAATTGCACAAATAAATAACATAAATAAAGAACATAATAACCATAATACTATTTCTATTAAAATACCTGTTAAATACTTTGATACAAATATTTTGCCTTTAGATATTCCACAAGTAGTATCATTTTTATATAAATTTAATTCTTTTTCTTCTCTAAAAGTATAATCAGATACTATTATTGATACTATAATAAACTCAATGTAAATACCAATCGGCAATACTTTTAAAATCATAGCACTTCCATATTCAGATGTAGCACCAACTACTAATAGAGTTGGAAGAATAATCAAAGCTAAACTCCATATCCAAATAGATTTTTTAGTGAATATACGATATAAATCAGCTTTCATATAATTAAGCATTTTCTTCACCTTCTTCCAAAAGCTCGATGAAATAATCTTCCAAATCTTTTCCCATACTAGAAAGAGAATAAACGGATATTCCATTTTCTACAAGTTCTTGATTTATTTGTTCAGGGTGATCTACATTATCATAGCATTTAATTAATCTATCAGATATAATTTGATAGTTTTTACAATCGCAAAATTGTTCTAATATAACACATGCTGATTGTGGATTATTAACTTCAATTAAAAGTGCTTCTCTGCATTTTTCCATAAGTTCTTCACGGCTTAATTCTTTAATTATTTTTCCTTTATCAATAAATCCATAATGAGTTGCTATCATAGACATTTCTTTTAAAATATGGCTAGATAATAATACTGTAATGTTTTTTTCTTCATTTAATCTTAAAATAAGTTTTCTTATTTCAGCTATTCCAACAGGATCTAATCCATTTGTTGGCTCATCTAAAACTAAAAATTCAGGATTTCCTAAAAGAGCAATAGCAATTCCAAGTCTTTCTTTCATACCTAATGAAAATTTAGAAAATGTTTTTTCTTTAACATCTGATAAACCTACAAATTCTAATATTTCATCAATTCTATTATCTATTGGAATACCTTTCTTCATTGAGTAAATCATCAAATTCTTTTTAGCAGACAAGTCTGGATAAAAACTTGGTGTTTCAATCATACAACCAATTTTTGTTCTAGATTCTATTAATGATTTTTTACTATTATCTCCAAATAAATATAAATTCCCGCTTGTTTGCTTTGACTGTCCACAAATCAAACGCATTAAAGTAGTTTTGCCAGCACCATTTTTCCCAACAAGCCCATATATCTGACCTTGTTTAATAGTTATAGAACAATCCTTAACAGCAAACGAAGAACTATATTTTTTAGAAAGATTTTGAGTTTTCAAAACTTCCTTTTCCATAACTTATACCTCCTTAAAATGATCTAATTTAACTATAATCTTTCAAGATTAAGTAGTCCTTAAAAGAAGATGAAGTTTTTATGAAGTTATATTTTTAACCTGTAACCAATTCCACGAATTGTTTCAATATATTCTTCTTTATCAAATTTTGCTATTTTATTTCTAATTCTACTTATATGAACATCAACAGTATTATCTGTTCCTAAATAATCTTCTTTCCAACAAATTTTAAATAAATTATTTCTAGTTAAAATAGTCTTTTGATTTTGTAAAAATGTAAGAAGAATATTATATTCTAAAACAGTTAAATTAAGTATATTATCATTTACTTTAACTTCCATTGTTTCAGTATTTATAATACAATTTTTATATTTAATAATTTTATTTAATTCTTCTTTTTTGGAAGACAAAATATTATTACGACGAAGTTGAGCTTCAATTCTCGCAAGTAATTCTTCATTAGAAAATGGTTTTGTTATATAATCATCTGCCCCGTAATTTAAAGCATTTACTTTTTCTGAAATTCCAATTTTAGCAGAAATTACAATTATTGGGGTGTTATATTCTTCACGAATCCATTTAATAAGAGATTCACCATCTAATCCAGGTAACATTAAGTCTAGTAAAATTAAATCAAATTTTTCATCTGTTAAAATTCGTTTGGCTTCAGTTCCTGAATATGCACTAACAATGTTATATCCAGTATTGTTTAATAAATTACTAATTAAAGAATTTATATCATTATCATCTTCTACAATTAAAACTTTATAATTTTTAACACTAATCATATAATCACACTCCTAAATGTAATTTGTTAAAACATTCCTAAATGTTCTAATAATATTTTTAAACCAATTAAGATTAATATAGTTCCACCTAATAGTTGTGCTTTCTTTTCATATTTATTTCCAAATTTATTTCCAATTTTGACTCCTATATATGACATTACAAATGTTATTATTCCTATTGATAAGATTGCAAATACAATATTCACTTTTAGAAATGCAAAAGTAATACCCACTGCTAACGCATCAATACTTGTTGCTATGGCTAATGGTAACATTGTTTTAAAATCTACTTTATCATTGCTTTTTTTACATTCTTTTGATAGACCTTCTTTTAACATATTAACACCTATAAATCCAAGTAATACAAACGCTATCCAATGATCAATACTTGTTATTAAGTTTTGAAACGTTGTTCCAAGTAAATAACCTATTAATGGCATAAGTCCTTGAAATAAACCAAAATACAATCCTATAATTATTTCTTTTTTCTTGTCAAGTTTTTCCATTGATAAACCTTTACATACAGCTACTGCAAAAGCATCCATTGCTAGTCCTAAACTTGTTAATAATATTTCTACAAATCCCATACTACATCTCACTTTCAAATTGTAATTTTTGTTATATTGTAATTTTTATTATTAATAATAATTTTTAATAATTTTGAAAATAAAAATATACTTCATCTGTTGTTAAACCATATTTTGCTATTATTTTTATATTATATTGACTTCTTATAGTTATAAATGGTGCAATATCGTCAACATATTTTCCTTCATAAACAACCTCGTGTGGATTGGTAATTCTTGTAATTATTAATAACGGATATTTTTCATCATTATTTTTTTATTTCCTGTTTATTAGTTTTACATTCAGTTTGAATATCTTTATAATAGCAATTATATGAATTAATATCTATTATATATTTATCAGAGCCATCACTATAAAAATAAACTGAATCATCTCCTACAATATTACTATTGCCTAAATATACACTATTAAAGTTCACTAAAAAAGGTATTATAGGTATTTTTTTTGTTGATATATATGATACAGAAACCTGTTTATTATTTACTGTTACATTATAATATCTAGCCCTAGATGGAGAAGCACCAAAAATATTATATAACTCTATTGTTCCAAAGAAAATTTTAACTATCATAACAACTATAATAATTATTATGAAACTTAATATAATTTTCTTTTTTTATTTCATTATCAAGTTTATTAATTTCAACCAATATTTCTTTTTTTCGTTTTTTTGTTTCTTCTTCACTCACCATAAGTTTTAATTCATTACTATTCATATCCATTTATTTAACAAATTACTATTAACGATTAGTCCTATGAACATAAAAAAGATAAAATTATATTATTAAACTGTAAATTTCTTCTATATTTTTTAACTAAATCTCAATTAAAAACCCTTCTTTTCTTTTTTTTATAGTTTATTTATCATTCGTAACATCACCATTACCACTAACTGGAATAGATTCTCCTAAATATGTTGGTTTAGGTTTAAATAAGCAATTTACAAAATCTTTGCTTCTTGCTAGTATTTCTCTTAATTCTCTATATGATTGTCCACTATATTTTCTAGGATCAGAATTAACACCATAAGCATTTATATCTAACTTATCTGCGATATACAAAGCTCTATATAAATGATATTCCTGTGTTACTATCACAATATCATCAGCTCCAAATATTTCTTTTGCTCTATATATACTTTCATAAGTAGAAAATCCAGCGTGATCCATAAAAATATCTTCTGATGGAACACCTTTTTCTATTGCAAATTTCTTCATAATATTAACTTCATCATATTCTTCTCTACCATGGTCACCACTCATAATAATTTTAGGAGCAATACCTTCATTATATAGATTAATACCTTCTAATAATCTATCTTCAAGCATTGGACTTGGTTCATCTCCCCATATTCCAGCACCTAATATCAATATACAATCTATATCTTTTAATTTAGAATAATCATTTTCATTTAATATTTGTTTTTTAGTAGAACCTACAACATAAAAATTTATTGATAAAATCACAACTATACATATAATTGCTAATATAATTAATATTTTAAATACCCTTTTCATACTTCACCTCTAGTAGAAATATTTAATTGTAAATGTTGTTCCTTTTCCTTTAACTGATTCAACACTAACTCTTCCATTATCTTTTTCTATTATTGCTTTTGATAAAGATAAACCTATACCAACACTTTCTTTTCCTGCATCTTTTCCTTTGTAAAATCTTTTAAAAATATTTAGTACATCTTCTTCGTCCATACCTTTACCAAAATCTTTAATTTTGATTTGTGAATATAGATTGTTTTCTTCACATTCAATTATTACTTTACTATCAACATTCGAATACTCTACTGCATTTTTTAAAATGTTAGTTAAAGCTTCTACTTGCCATCTAAAATCACAATTTATTTTATTTTTAGATTTATTATTTACTTCTATATTAATATTTTTTAAATCACATAAATTAGATACATTCTTTAT
>JAFURK010000043.1 GCA_017480975.1 Bacilli bacterium | reverse complement strand
TATTAGCTATGAATTATTAAAAGATAATGTAATTTTAGAGACAACTGAACTACCTATCAGGACTAAAAATGAGAAAGCTAAACGATGTGATTTTGTCTTAAGAATACTAGATGATAAAATTATAAACTTGGAGTTAAACGCTAATAAATATGCCGGATTAATTATCAAAAATTTATCTTATCTATGTAGTCTATTTGCAACTTCTACTAAAAGGGGTGAAGAATACAATGAAGATATGTTAGTTATGCAAATAAATTTAAATTGTTATGAGGATAGACAAGATAAAGCTTTAGCAAAATATCTTCTTCAAGAAGAAGATACCCATAAAATATATTTAAAAAATATCGCAATTTTTGACTTAAATATTGTTAAATGTAGTGAGTTATACTATAATTTAGATAACCAAGAAAATATTCCAAATTATATTAAATGGGGAGCCTTAATATATTGTAATAACTTCGAAAATATTCCTGATATAGTTAATGGAATTATGACTGATAAGGAAAGGAAGCGAATTATGGGTAAATTAGATAAACTAACTCGCGAAGATTTATTTTACACTGAAGAAGAAGCTTTAGAATGGGCTGAATGGGAAAGACGTTCAATAGCAACCGAAGAAAGAAATAAAGGTATACAGGAAGGTTATAACCAAGGAATTAACGAAGGCATTGAACAAACTATAAAAAATATGTTTCAAAAAAAGAATATGTCATTTAATGATATCTCTGATATCACGGGTAAGACTATCGATGAAATAGAAAAAATTATCAAAAAATAATAAAATATATACTAATAAATCTCTCTAAAGTAAGATTAATAAATTTTTCTTACTTTTTATATTGTGTATAACTAAAAAAGAACCTTAGTCATATTCAATAGGTTCTATTTCAATAAATTTAATTTTTAATCTTAAAGCTTTGATATCTTTTTTTAATTTTTGTTCTAAAGTGAATAATTGTTTTAAAGTTATGGTTGGTTCTAATTCAATTGTTAGATATAGATTATAATAAGTGCCTATTTTCATTAATTTAATTTCATAATCTTTAATTAGTTTATTTTCTTTAATAAGATTGTTTAGTTTTTCTTTTACTTCTTCGTTATTTTCATTTATTCCTAGTAAATAGCGCATATTTTCAAGCATCATTTTAATAGCGATATAGAATACTATTAAACTAATTAGGATACTACCTATCGTATTAGCATACCCTAATACTGGGTATTTATCTTTAAATAGTAACAGAATAGATACAATTAAGACAATTACAGAAGAAATTAAATCAGTAATTGATTCTTTAACTGACGCTAATATTCTATTACTATTTAATTTCTTCCCATTAGAATATAGCATTAGAATAGTTGCTAATTTTAAAATAATAGTTGTAATTAAAATAATAAATATAGTACCAGTTAATTCTACTTCATGTTGATTAAAGCTTTCTACTAAGATAAATACTCCTAATAGGAAAAGAATAATTCCAATAATGAAGTTAGCAATATTTTCAGCCATTCCATATCCAAAGGGATATTTTTTGTTAGCTCTTCTCTGTCCTATTTTACTAGCTACTGACGCTATTATATCAGTAACAAAATCTGAGAAGGAATGAAGAGAATCAGCAATAAGGGAAGAAAACCCAAACATGATTCCACTGATCAGTTTAATACTAGCAACAATTAGATTTAGAAACATTGCTACTAATAAGATGTTTTTTTCTTTTTTCATGCTAGATTTTCTCCTTTTATTTTTCTATAAATGGCTTTATAAATTTCGACAACAATTATAATTATAAGTGAAATAGCAAATATAAGTAAAACCGTTGGTATTGGTAGTGTAGTTACATTTAATAGATTAGCTAAGAATGGTATTTCTGTTACAATAAATTGTAATAAAATTGAACTAATTATTGTTATTATTACAAATTTATTAGTTAATAGACTAGTAGTAAAAATACTATTCTTTTCACTACGACAATTTAAAACGTGTATATTTTGAATAAATACCATTAAAGTCATAACAATACTACGGGCTAGTAATAATTCAGTATTTCGATCCATTAAGTATTTCCAAACACTAAATATCATTAAGGCAATTGTTAAACCAAAAATAGCTACTTCTAACATTAAATCTTTATTAAATAAACTTTCTTTAGTACTTCTAGGTGGTTCATCCATAATATCACGGCTAGCTGTTTCAAAAGATAGAGCCATATCTTGTAAACCATCTGTTACAACATTAATCCATAATAATTGAATCGCGATTAATGGTAAATCATAATTAAAGCCAACTGATAATAAATAGAATATTACTTCGGCCATACCACACGATAATAGGAATAAAGTAATTTTACGAATATTAGCATAAGCAATTCTTCCTTCTTTAACGCCTGCTACAATTGATTTGAAATTATCATCAGTAATAATCATTGAAGCAGTATCTTTGGCAACATCAGTACCGCTTCCCATGGCGATACCGATATTAGCAGCTTTAATCGCGGGAGCATCATTAACCCCATCGCCAGTTACAGCGACAAACTCACCCATTCTTTTGTATGACTCGATAATATGTAATTTGTCTAATGGTGTTACTCTTGAAAAGACTGTTTTATCTTTAATGAATTCATCAAAATATTTTTCACCTTTTTTATAAGCAGCTTCAATTTGGACTCCAGTTACAACTTCATCGTAAATGGTTGCTAATTTTAAATCTTTAGCAATGGAGAAGGCTGTTAATGGATGATCACCGGTAATCATTACTACTTTAATGCCAGCACGATGACATTCGGCAATCGAGTCAATCGCTTCTTCTCTTACGGGATCAATGAAAGCTACCATTCCTAAGAATTCTAAGTTTTTAATATCTTTTTCCGTGGTACCTTTTACTTCGCCATCACAGATAGCGATTACTCGATATCCTTCTTTAGATAAGTCTTCATTCTGTTTATTATATAATTCTTTTTTCTCACTAAAAGACATTACTTTTTCTAAGGAACCTTTAACAGTACATCTAAGGCATCCATCTTTTTCATAGAAAACGGCTGAGTATTGTTTTTCTGATTCATAAGGAATTGTTTCTTTTTTTACTAAAGTGCTTTTTAAGCCCATTTTTTCGTTTAAAATCAAGAAGGCAATATCAATTGAGTCACCAAAATAATGGCTTCCAGCTTTATCTTCTTCAAATGAGGCTTCATTATTTAAAGCACCTAATTCGATAATAGTTTTAGCATCCTCTAATTTTGCCTCTCCTTCAGCTTCTACTTTACCATTTACTTTATATCCGGTTCCTGTAACGTTATAAGTACTACCATTAGATAAAACGATCTTTCTAGCGGTTTGTTCGTTTACAGTTAAAGTACCAGTTTTATCACTAGCGATTACGGTACAACTACCTAGTGATTCTACTGAATTTAATTTTTTTACAATAACATTTTTCTTACTCATCCGATTAGAGGCGATTGTTAAAGCCATCGTTAAGGCTAAAGATAGTCCTTCTGGCATCGCAGATACGGCTAAGGCAACTACTGATAAGAAAATAGCATTCATTTCATAGCCTTTAATATACAATAATAAGCCTGATATAAAAGCAATTATAACTATTATGATACTAATTTGTTTTGTAAATTTATTAATTCTAATTGTTAAAGGTGATTTTTCTTCTTTGGTTTCAGCAACAGTTGAAGCAATTTTACCAATCTCTGTATTAATAGCGGTCGCTACGACAATAGCTTTGGCACGACCTGTCATAACATTAGTTCCAGCAAAAAGCATATTTTTTCGGTCTCCTAAAGGAACTTTACCAACTAATACTTCATTACTTTTAGCTTCAGCCATACTTTCTCCGGTTAAGGTTGATTCATCTACTTGTAAGTTAGAGCATTCGATAATTCTAGCATCACTAGTAATTTTGGTACCACTATCAACTAAGATGATGTCTCCTATTACAAGATCTTCGGCATCAATTTCGATTTCTTCTCCAGCTCTTAATACCCTAGCTTTGGTTTTTAACATTTTAGTTAAAGCTTCAGCCGATTTTAAAGCTTTATTTTCTTGATAAGTACCCATTATTACATCGACTAAAATAATAAAAGCTATTACTAAAGCATCGACTACTTCACCAATAAATAGAGAAATAACTACGGTAATAATTAAAATTATTTCAATTGGTGAAGCTAATTCTTTCAAAAACAATTTAAGAATACTATCTCTTTTTTTACTAGGTAAAACGTTCTTACCATACTTCTCTAACCTAGCTTCAGCTTCCTCATTAGTTAAGCCCCCTATATCACTTTTTAGTTCTTTTGTAATTTCATCTATACTCTTATTATAATCCATATCATCACCATAAACATTGTATCAAATTTAAATTAAAAAATCTACCTTTATCTTTTATTTACATATTATTCCATAATTAGTATTTTTAATTTATTTCTTTTTATACAAGTAAAATACTTAACCATTCCTAATCTTTATATATAGTTTAGAAAAGTTAAGTATTTTACTCCTTGTAAATTTAATTGTGTATTATTATAGTTTTTGTTATTCTAATTATTAGAAAGAAGGAAATATTATGGAAATTATTAATGATAAAATTAAGAAATTAAAGAAAGATGTTAAAATTTTAGAACAAGAAATAGAAAAAGAAACAAATATGATTAAAACTTATGCTACTTATGATACTAAATTAATTACTTCAATTATGTTTAATTTAATATATACTTTTGAAGGTAATGAAATTGGAATAAAGAGATCTATTAACCCTATTACTGATAAACTAATTATAACTATTGGCAATATTTCCACTCCCCTCCTTTATGAAGATATTAGTTTTTCAATGAGTGATAACTTTACTGATGATGAAGGTCAACACTTAACTTTATTGGTACCTGATAAATATTTAGCTAAAAAAGAAACTTTGATAGATGAAAAGCTACCTAAACGCGTTCATCAGCTAATTAGAAATAAAAATTTAGCTAATTGGCATTTAATAATACCTGATGGTATGAATAAAGAAGATGTAAGTTATGTTGAAGATTTTATTGATAAGTTATTTGAATATCGAATGGAAAATAAATTAGTAAATATTACGGAAGCACAATTAAAAAAATTTTTAAAGAAATATTTTTATGAAAATCAAAAAAAGATTACGGCAAGAAATTTTAGAAAGATGCAATATGCTATACAAGAAAAAGAAAAATATAAAATCAAGAAATATCAAGAGACTTGTATGATTGAAAGAAAACCCTTTATTGATTTGGTTATTAATTTAATTAATGATAGTGATACTATGTATATAGCTAAAAATCTATTGAGAGTAGCCTATAGTCTACATGCTGAAAAAAATTATAATAAGTTTAATATCACTAATAATGGTAATATAATCTGTACTTATGAAAGCTTATATAGTGTAGGAATTATTAGTGACTTAGATATAACTAAAGATGAAGATAATATGGATAAATTTATTAATTTTTATGATTTTGTTAGCGCTATAGAAATAGTTATTAAAGAAATACCTACTTTAAGGTTGTTATTAGATGAATTAGAAACTATTTATAAGGAAAAGAACATGATTTATAAAGAAGATATTGATAATGTTTATAAATATATTACATCTAATAACAAAGGATATACTTTAACAAAGAAAGATACTTCTAAATCTTAGATGTATTTTTAAGTTAGGATAAGGCTAAAGAAGCACTTTAATCACTTAAAAGAAATGAAGATATTATTTCATAAATTAAAAGAAGAACTAATATAATATAGCAGTGGTGATGATAATGGATAAAAAAATTATGATACCTATTATTGGAGGTATTACTTTATTAGTAGGATTATTTGTATTATTTGGTCTTCATAATACTGATAATGTTCAAACTAGTAAGTTGGAAGCAACAGTATTATCAAGGGATAGTTCAACAGTAATGGTTCAAGATAAAGATAATGTTATTTATACTTTTGAAGTTAATGATACTGCTACTTGTTCGAATGGTAATGTAGTGTTGGAGTATACTGGTATTTTAAATAAGAATATGGAATATCAAGATGTTTCAGTTATTAATTGTGATACAATGCCAACAGTAAGTGAGAATGGAGTTCCATCTGATTGGCAAGATAATGGTATATTTAGTAATTATTATACTTTGGCTTATAACAAAATGAAAGAATTAACATTAGATGAAAAAATTGCTCAGGTTATGCTAGTTCGCTACCCAAATAGTAATCAAATTGAAGAATTGAAGAAATATCAATTTGGTGGCTATTTATTCTTTGCTAAAGATTTTAGTGGTAAAACTAAAACGGAAGTAAAAAAGATGATTAGTGACGTTCAAGCTGTAGCAAATATTCCTTTATTAACGGCTGTAGATGAAGAAGGTGGCAAAGTTGTTCGAGTTAGTAGTAATTCTAATCTAGCTGATGAAGAGTTTGCTGCTCCTAGTAGTTTGTATGCGGATGGTGGATTTCCTTTAATACGTGAGGATACAATTAAGAAAAGTACATTGCTAAAAAGTTTAGGACTTAATTTAAATTTAGCTCCAGTTGTTGATGTGGCTACTGACAATGATGCTTATATGTATGATAGAACTTTACAACAGAATACGGCTCTTACTGCTACTTATGCCGAGACGGTTATTAAAGCTAGTAAAGGTACTGATGTTAGTTATACTTTGAAGCATTTTCCGGGATATGGTAATAATACTGATACCCATGTTAGTTCTGCTACTGATACCAGAAGTTATGATGATATTTTAGCCAATGACTTACCTCCTTTTGAAGCAGGGATTGATGTTGGCGCAGAAGCAGTTTTAGTTAGCCATAATATTGTTAATAGTATTGATGCATCTAATCCGGCATCACTTTCTCCTAGCGTTCATAATTTACTCAGAAATCAATTAGATTTTACAGGTATAATTATTAGTGATGACTTAGATATGGGCGCGGTTAATTCAACTGATGATGTAGCTGTAAAAGCTATTATGGCAGGCAATGATTTAATTATTAGTACTAATTATGAAACTGATATTAAGGCCATTAAAAGTGCCATTAATAATGGCACCCTATCGGAAGAAGCAATCGAAAAACTAGCAACTAGAGTTATAGCCTGGAAATATTATAAAGGTCTATTATTTGAAAATCAAAAATAATTTTAACATGAAAAAGACATTCATTTTTTATAGTGAATGTCTATTTTTTTCTACTTGACTAAGCGCTTAATTTTATGATATATGCTACTACTTTCATTATATTCTTGATAAATAAATTCTGATTTTTTGAGAACTGAACCATTAATTAATCTATATTCAACTTTTAATTGCGGATATCTTTCTAACCATTCAGGATGGTATTTAATAGCAACATCAAAAGCTTCATCTAATGTTAAGTAGTAAGAATTAAATGTAATGCAATGGGTTAAATTTCTTTTTTGAGATTTTCTTTCAATTAATTCATCAAAATAATTCATAAGATATGTTTCTTCTCTAGTATAATCGATATTATTTTCAAGAAAAAATTGGATTGTAAGTAATATTGCATCTAGATTAGCATCTATTTCACTACTTTCATTTTTATAATTAACTTTATAATAACTGAAATTTGTATCACGAGCACACATACTAAATTGTCTATTTTCTTTATCTTGATACTCATTTAATAAAATATCCTTAATGTATCTAATTATATTTGGTGTTGATATTCCATTTTTAATTTGAATATTTTGCTCTATATGGGATAATTCATGAAAAATAGCAATCAAAGCTAATTTTTGGCCACTCATTAATGATTTAATAAGCTTTTTATTAAAGATAATTTTATCAGTTTCAACAGTTATCCCATCTGCTGATATTTTTTCTTCAACCTTCACATTCGGACTATAAGATGTTTCTTTGCATAAAGTACTCATATAGCTTTCAACAAATTTAATTATTTCCTTTTCAAACTCATAATAAGAACCGTCATAATTACCAGTTAAGGCTTTAACCAAAGCTTCACACTTTATCATTTTAATCAGTTCCCCCTTAAATTTGTTTGCTATTATACCATAAGTAAACTTTAATTACAATCAAAATTTTAAATATATCCCACATATCAAAGTCGTCTGAATTATAGTCTTCTACTTGTTTGATCCACTCATACAAAGATAGAATTTTTTGATGCTGGCTGCGGTTGTTTTAATACTATAAGCAGGTGATCATATACATTTATGAATAAACCAAGTGCCTAAAAAACTATCTATTTCATAGTAGCCATTCTCCATTTCAATTGTTTCATAATAATTTAAATAGTCATTAATATAAAAGTCGGCATTACTAACGTGTTGTTTGATAGTCTTAGTTGCTAGTCCTTTCCTTTTAACCATTTTTTAAAAGCATCAATATATTCCTCATTCTTTTCTTTTGCTTTTTCTAATTCTTGTTCATAATCTTTATAATTTATAATACTCTTCTTTTCTATGTTATATGGCTATTGATAGCCATATAGTTAGTAAAATACTTAAAATTAACTATACTACTATATAAGTATTTTAAATAAATATTAGTTTACTCTTTCTATTTCATGTAAGAATAAGTCATCAGTCATCCCAGCGATAAAGTCTATTACGATTCTTTTAGGATTAGTGTTGTTGATATAATTAATATCTTGACTATCAAGAAATATTTTATAAATAATATTGGTTTTATCATGAGTGGTAATGGCATTTAAGTAATTTTGATAAATTTTATTCATGCCATTACGATAATAGTTTTTTTCTTCTTCTGTCATACTCTTAGAATAAATATGTTGGTAGTTAAATTCTTTTAACTTCCATAGGGCATTATATACTTCTTTACTCATACTAATATAATTTTTATTCATGCTGTTATCAATGATATCTCTAACAATGGTATCAATTATATCTTTATTGAATGTTCCTAAAATATCAGTAATTTCTTTGGGTAAGTCTTCCCTTTTTAGGATACCTAGTTCTATTGCATCTTCAATATCTTTACCAATATAACCAATAACATCACTAATTCTAACTACACATCCTTCTAGGGTCATTGGACAATTTCTTTTGGATGTTTCATAATTTGAATATGCTAAGTTATATTGGTCTATAAATTGTTCTTTGGTTTTAGGAACTGGTATATAGGTATTAGATAACATTTCGCCATTATGACACATAATACCATCTAAGACTTGGATAGTTAAGTTTAGACCGCGACCGTTATTTTCAACATTCATATAATGTCTAACACTTTGGATATTATGGGCGAAGGTTTGGTTTAATTCTTTAATTGATATTTCGTTTAATAAGTATTCTCCGAAGTGTCCTAAAGGTGGGTGGCCGATATCATGGCCTAAGGCAATGGCTTCAATTAAGTCAGTATTTAATGATAGGGCTCGACCAATAGTTCGAGCAATTTTACTTACAAATTGAACATGAATCATTCTTTTTGAGATATGATCATTTTCTTTGTAAGAATGGACTTGCGTTTTATCGGCATACCTTGAATAACTAAAGGCATAAATAATTCTATCGACATCTCTAAAGAATGGTGTTCTTATATCATCGTCAATTTCCTTTAAGCGAATGGCTTCACTATTCTTAGTGGCATACTTTGAAAAATATTGTTCATTAGATAAAAAGTTTTCTTTGGCTTGGTTAAAATACTTCATTATTACCTCTCTTTCTTATATTGTTTATAGCTAATATTTAGCTTATGTATTAAGGTTATCATAAAGATAATAAGAATACAAGTTATTTACTTAGCGGTTAAAAAAGAACCTAATAAAAGGTTCTAAAATTAGTCAATAGTTAGTTGATATGGACTATCAATAGTTCCATCACCAGTTGTTATCATAACATTTGGTTTTAAATATGCTGTAGGTCTAATAGCATAAAGTTCGCTGACAAGATTGCTTGTGATGGAACCATCTAAAGAGATATAATATACATTATTACTAGTAAGAGCACTAGGTGTTAATGTCCATTGATTATTAGTGGTATCTAATAACCAATTGTTTTCTTTACAATATTCATAAAGACCATAATTATTAGCATCATATATACAAGTGCTTAAATCAGTGGCATATAAATAATCGCTTGGATACATTAATGATAGCATACCACTCCAATTAGTTGCTCTTGGACAAGTATCAGCGTCTTCTTCATTACATTCATAAACACTACTTCCTCTTTCGAAAACATAAAAATCATTTGGATAAAAATCTAAAGTTTCGTCTTCACTAATGCCACCTAGATACCATAATGATTTATCAATTAATTCTTTAGAAAAATCAGTTAAACTATTATAATAGGTTTCGTTTAATACTGTATTTAGGGTAGCATCTTTAGTCCAATCATTTATCTCACTATTCCATAAATAATTATCAATAGATTCATCTTTTATTATCTTAATTCGCATACTTCCTTCTTTATCATCAATATCAGTTTTAACGTTTGAAATACTTATTATTCGCCATAATTCATCATTAAAACTAACATAATTATTAGGATTAGCTCCATAGTAGCGATATTCTTTATTATTATCTAGCATAATATTGGTTGTAGTATTCAAAGTTATTTTAGGTTTTTCTAAATTATCGCCAATATTTATAGTAGTAAGTTCTCCACTTTCTTCATATAAAGTTTTGATATAATTAACAAAAGTAGGTTCTGTATATTCTTTTAACCAGTGTTTGTTTCCTTCTAATTCTAGCTCTCCTCCATTTGGAAATCCATATTTTAATCCAAAATCAATAGTTATATCTTCCGCTGAAAGATTATCTATTTTTATAAGTACTGAATAATTTGTTTGACTAGAAATAATTCCTTTAGCAGGATATTTACTTGTAGATAGATAACCTGAATTTATATCACTTAATAAATTAGTAGTTGAATAATAAATACCATAGGATAAATCTATTTCACTATCATTAGCAACGGTTATAGCGATATTTTTACTATTATTCGCAGCAATTGTAACTGAATTAGTATTATTACTAGCATCAAGAATAAATTTATAAGTTTCAATTCCATCAACAATACTCATTCCTTCACTTGCTGTATATAAAGAAAAGGTTTGATATAAACCAGTTACTATTAATACTATAAAGATAAAAATTATCAATATAAAGTTATGTTTACCAATTTTATCAACTATTTCATAAAATTTATTCATTTTCTAGCACCCTCTTTATTAGTAAGATAGATTATGTTTAATTTAACAATATATATTTATATCCCTACCCTTTATTCTTATAAAACTATTTTACCATTTTTATTTATTATTTTCAATTCCATTTATAAAAATAATTACTTTTTATTTTATATGGTACTTATTTTATAGGTCTAAAATACTTATTTAGTTTATTCTTTAATAAAAAGTTTTTACTAGTTAAGCATTTTACATTTGACACAAAAATACAAGTAATTCTTGCTTTTGTTATTAGTTAGAGGTAAAATAAAGGTGAGTTAGAAAGGTGGATACTTATGACTAAATATTTGCTTACTTCGGAAAAAGAAAGAATACATTCTTTGATTACTAGTTTGAGTAAAGTTTTAAATGTTAGCGAAGAAGAATTATTTAATATTGAAAATCATATGAAGATAATACTTCGCGATACTAAAGATGCATCTATAGAAGATATTTTAAATAAATATTATTCTTTACTAGAAAGTGATATGAGGACTATTTTAGATAAAAGAATTACCCAAGCTTTACAGTTTGGAATTAAAAATGACATATTCTCTATAGTTGGCTATGAAGGTACTTTTAATTCCAAACCAATAAATGAAAATACTTATTTTTCTTTTGATTCAATTAGTAAAGTATTGGTATCAGTGATAATAATGCTTTTAGTTAGAGAAAAACAGATTAGTTTGAAAGATACTGTTAATAGTTATAATCAAAAATTTAATATGGACGCTAGTGTGGAAGATATTTTGAAATTTACAGCTATGATTCAAACAGAGAAAAGGATTGATAATTTATCTAAGGAAGAGACAATTGCTATATTAAAAAATGTTCGAGAAAATATTAAAGAGAAAAGTATGTATAAAAATTATTATCAATATAATGATATTGGTTATATGATTTTAAGACTTAGTGTTCCTGATTTTTTAGATAGATTAGATAAATTATTAATAGGTATTGATAAGAATAATCTTACTTATAAAAATATGGAGAATATCGATAATATTACTGGTGGTAAGCTCGGGGAAGAATATATTACTCCCGATCCTAAAGGAAGAAGCATTTTATTGCCAGGCCATACTGGAATGTATGGCAATATCGAGGGTTTATTAAATTTATTTAATAATCTATTTTATAATGATAAAATATTAACGTTTGCAGAAAAAGAGATACTACTAAGGCAACCTTATACTGATTCAGTTGTTTATACTAAAGATGGTAAACAAATGGTTGGTAAAAATAATAGTTTACAGTATATGGCTAAGGTTGCTGGTGTTTATAGGAAACCTCTTAATATTAAAGATAATAACTATAATAAATTAGCGTCTTGTGATTTATCTAATTTAACTACTGATATGGCACTTGCTAGTGCTGGTACTTGTGGTAGCTGGGTTATGGGTGATGATTTATCTTGGAGTAATCAGTTTGGTTCTTATGTAGGTGGAATATTAACTAATCCTTATTCTTATGTTAATGTTGGTAAGTATCCTGATGCTAGAAATATGATAGAGGGAACTGAATTAATGGTTAATCAAAATGGAGTTATCTTAGGATACTCAGGTAAATTAAATCATTATAAAGAAGTTATTTGTGAATATGGAATTCTACTAGAATTATTAACGGAGTATATTAAAAGTACTGATATGGATGTTACTTTAGGTAAAGAGTATAAGTTAGTAAAAAAGATACAAAAATAAACTGGAGTTGGTCTCTAGTTTATTTTTTGTTATTTAATAACCAATCAACAACGTTTATTTTGGTTATACCATCATAATCAGATTCTAAATCCATATCCATAGTTAGTAAATATTTTGGATAATGATCGCCAGTTTTTTGTAATGATTTTAATTCCCTAGCCAATGTTTTTTCATCCCTTACAGTTAAGGCTACTTGATAGTATTTTATTCCTTCCCTATTTTGAGCTACAAAATCAACTTCAAGTTCATCCACTTTTCCAACATATACTTTGTATCCTCTTCTTAAAAGTTCTAAATATACGATATTTTCTAGAATATGTCCCATATCACTGTCAGCCTTCTTACCTAGAAAATAGCTTCTTAAACCTGTATCAACCACATAGTATTTATAATCTCTAGCTAAGAGATTTTTACCTTTAACATCAAATCTTTCAGCTTTGTAAATTAAGAAACTTTCTAAAAAGGCAGTTAGATAATTTTCAACTGTATGATTACTTGTTGATAAGTGATTTGAAGTTAAAGTATCACTTATTTTTTTGGTAGATATCGGACTACCAATGCTATCAAATATAAATTTCAGAACACTTTCAAGTATCATTTTATCATTTATATTATTTCTAGCCATTATATCTTTATATACAATCGTTGAAAATATACCATCTAGATATCTATTTATATCTTCAGGATTATTTTTTAGTATACTTAAAGTACCAGGCATTCCTCCATTTTTCATGTAATCTAAAAATAACTTTTGGTCATTAATATTATTATCTTTGAAAGCTTCAAAATATTCTTTAAAGGATAAAGGTAACATTTTTATTTCAACATATCTACCTGATAATAATGTTGCAAGTTCACCAGATAATAAATAAGCATTAGAACCAGTTATATATAAATCAACATTCTTCTTTATATATAATCCATCAACTGCTCTTTGAAATTCTGAAACATTTTGAACTTCATCTAAAAAAACATAATATTTCTCATTACTTATTAATTGTTTATTTACATAGTTATATAAATCCATATAGTTTTTAAAATAATATTCTGGATCTTCTAAATTTATTTTAATGATTTGTTTTTCACTAATTCCTTCACTTTTTAAGTAATCTATAAATAAATCAAATAAAGTTGATTTTCCACATCTCCTTATTCCAGTTACTACTTTTATTAAATTTTGATCTTTAAAATTTTTTAGCAATCTTAAGTATTCTTCTCTTTCAACCATTTAAATCATCTCCTTAATAACATTATATACTACTCTCAAGCGGTAGTCAAGTTTTGGAAAAAAAGTTCCAAAACTATCTTTTTTGGACATTTTCTGGAAATTGCTTGTTTTTTTCAAATTATAATTTTGATATACCTTTTTATAAAACTTTTATCTTTTTACTACCTTTATAAAATAATCAAATATTTTTTTAGAGTCCTCATCCATTAAATATTCTGGATGCCATTCTAATCCTATTAGAAAAGAATGATTAGGTAATTCAACAGCCTCAATAATATTATCTTCACTATAAGAAGATATAATTAAATCTTTCATTTCAAAATCAACATAATCATGATGAATACTATTTACTTTTATTATATCCTTACCTACTATTCTACTTAATAAAGTATCCTTAACAATAATATTTTTATGAATATATTTATCTTCTTCTCCATAATGATTATTATCTGTTAATCGATTAGTCATATCAGCTTTATAACGATCAATCGCGTACATACTACATAAACATTGAAAACCAGCACAAATTGCTAATAAAGGTTTATTATACTTTATCGCATGATTTATCACATATTCATCAAATTTATACCAATAAGTTCCCCCAGGTACAATGAAACCATCACATTTATCCAATAAATAATCGAGCTTTTTCTTACTCTCGGCATCTATTATATCTGCACCTATTTTAATATTATGATAATCCTCATGATTAGGTGGTAATATTAAAATAGGTATTATGTCTTCATAATTGGTTAGAACCTTTCTAACTGAGTCATTTAATTGAATTATTTTTTGGTCATCTTTATTGTAGTAGACTCTACCTACTATTCCAATTATTTTCATACTTCTCACCCACTCCACTTTATTTTATCATAATTTTAAAAATAATTGCCTTATATTTAGAAAAATATTGATATATTGGTAAAATAATTTTAA
Organism: Bacilli bacterium; assembly: GCA_017480975.1. Lineage (GTDB taxonomy): Bacteria > Bacillota_I > Bacilli_A > RF39 > UBA660 > RUG11198. The sequence continues at coordinate 1,913 of JAFURK010000043.1, read as the reverse complement.
GCATTTTACTAATATATTTATTTAACTTTAAAAATTTTACATATAATCTAATAGATGGGTGATTATGTTGAAAAAAATTGATTGGTTATTATTAATAGGAATTGTTATTATATCTTTATTTGGATTATTAATGATTTATTCAGCTTCTTATGTGTGGGCAGAATATAAATTTGATAATCCTTATAAGTTTGTCCAAACCCAAGGGTTATTTTTGATAGTTGGCTATATCATGACTTATATTATGTTAAAAATTCCTTATACAAAGTATTTAAGTAAAGCTAATATAATTTTTATTGGGTGTGTTATTTTATTAGTATTAGTACTTATTCCAGGGATTGGAACGGTTAGGAATGGATCGAGAAGTTGGTTTGGTATTGGTGGGTTTGGAATTCAACCTAGTGAATTTACTAAATTAGGAATGATTATTTTTACTTCTAAGTATTTGGCTTTCAATGAGAAAGCTATTAAGGATATTAAAAAAGGAGTCTTACCAATATTAGGAATGCTAATGCTAGTATTTGGTCTTATTATGTTACAGCCTGATTTTGGTACGGGGGTTATTATTGTTGTCTCAATAGTTGTTTTGTTATTTATAAGTGGAGTGCCAATGGGATTCTTTGTAAAAATAGGAATATTAGGATTATTAGGAGTTGTTGGGCTTATTATTATGGCTCCTTATCGAATGAAGAGAATTGTATCTTTCTTAAATCCTTGGAGTGATCCTTTAGGTAGTGGATTTCAGATAATTCAAAGTTTGTATGCCATAGGTCCCGGTGGTTTATTAGGATTAGGTTTTGGGAATAGTATTCAGAAGCATTTTTATTTACCAGAGCCACAAACAGATTTTATCTTTGCAATTATTAGTGAGGAATTTGGATTTATGGGAGTACTGATTGTGGCTTCAATATTTATTTTAATTATATATCGTGGGTTTCATATTGCTATTCACTGTGAAAATAAGTTTGGTAAGTATTTGGCCTTTGGCATTACATTTCAATTAGCATTTCAATGTTTACTTAACTTGATGGTAGTTGTGGGATTAATTCCTGTTACGGGAGTAACATTACCTTTCCTTAGTTATGGGGGTAGTAGTTTATTAATAACAATGTTTAGTATGAGTATTCTCTTAAATATTAGTAAATATAATTATGAGTAATAGAAATTGTTTATTATCGTAGAGAAATACTTATCAGTATTTTAAGTCAAAAAAAAGCAAACACTAAAGAGTGATGTGAACCCAATTTTGGAGACATCAATAAAAAACAGTTTTTACGATTAAAAATCAAGGGCGAACGAAGTGAGTTCATTTAGACCCTTGATTTTTATTATGTAATTATAATATTTATTCAAATAAAGCTTGTCTTTATTTGTTATCAATTAATAAATTAATCATATAAAGAACATCTTCTGCATATTCTACAATGTTAGAATCTGGTTCTCCCATACCTGGACATAATCTATTATATAATTCATAATCATATCCACCATTATTTTTTAGATATTCAATTACTGCTTCTAATTTATATATTAATTCATCTTTATTTATCATTTTTCTTATATCCTTTCTTTTTATTAACTTTCTTTCCTTTAATTCTAGTTGTATTATAAAATTCTATCCATTCTTCAACTAATTGTATATATTCTTCTAAAGATGTGATATTATTGTTATACAAAGTTTCTTTCTTCAAAAGAGCGTGCCAACTTTCGATTGGAGAATCATCAATTGGTTTACCTTTTCTAGCAATAGAAATAGTAATTACATTTGATTCACAGATAGCTTTGTATTCATAAGATTTATATTGGAATCCTTGATCACTATGAAAGATTAATCCAGATACATCTTTTCTTTTTGATATTGCCTCATTTAAAGTATCCATAACTAGTTTATTATCATTTCTTTTAGATATTTTATA
>JAFURK010000042.1 GCA_017480975.1 Bacilli bacterium | reverse complement strand
TAGAAGAATATATAGATGATGGCTATTCAGGAACTAATTTTTATAGACCAGCATTTAAAAAAATGATTGATTATATAAGAACTAAAAAAATAAATTGTGTAATAGTTAAAGACCTGTCAAGATTATGTAGTGACCATGTTATGACAGGCTATTATATAGAAAATTTCTTTCCTGAAAATAACATAAGATTTATTTCAATTTTAGAATCTTATGACAGTTTTAAAAATCAAGCTAGTAATGATTCATCAACATTTATAATTGCTTGTAACGATTATTACAGTAAACAAAATTCTATTAAAATTAGAAGTGTACTTAATGATAAAAGAAAAAATGGCAAATTTGTAGGAAGTACTCCATGTTATGGATATATGAGAGATCCAGAGGACAAAGGACATTTAATACCTAATCCAGAAACGGCACCTGTCGTTAAAAATATCTTCAAATGGCGTGCAAATGGTATAGGACCTACAGAGATAGCCAACAAACTAAATGATGCTAAAATCTTAACGCCAAGTGCCTACAAAAATATCAACTTTTCTTCTAGACTAATAGATAGAGATAACTGGAATATTTCTACAGTAAGAAAAATTTTAGAAAATAGAATGTATACAGGAGATTTAGTCCAACATACACAAACTAAAGTTAATTACAAATCTAAAAAGAAAATAACTTTAAATGAAAGTTTATGGGTAGTTGTTGAAAACACTCATGAAGCTTTGGTTGATAAAGATACTTTTGAATATGTTAATATTTTAAGAAAAAGGAATACTAGGAATTATGGTATAAAAACGAAAAGAGAAAAAAGATTATTAGAAGGAAAACTATATTGTAGGGAATGTAATAATAGATTAACAGTTTATTATAGAAAAAAATTAAATTATTGGTCTATTAATTGTAATAGATATTCAAGAGACCCAGTAAGAGGTAGATGTGATTCTCATTTCTTCCCGTATAATTATCTAGAAGAACAAATATTAAAGAAATTTAATAAATCTATCTCTAAACTTATACAAGATTTAAATGTAAATGAGTTAAACAATAAAATAGTAAATAACCTTCATAAAGAAACTAGTGATATAGATAAAAACATTCAAAAATACACGATAGAAAAAGAAACTATAACTAACAAATTAATGAATCTTTATAATGATTATGTTGAAGGAATACTATCAGCAGAAGTTTATAAAGAAATATCTAAAAAACTTGAAATAGAATTAAAACAAATAAATATTACTTTAGAAGAAGAACAACAAAAAAGATATAAAATAAAAAATAAAACTAGTATCTTACCAAATTATACAAAAAAGATTAAAGAACTATTAGATTTAAATAAACCTAAAAAAGAATTAATAGATACTCTTATAGAAAGAATAGTTATAGATAAAGAAAGAAATATCACTATTTATTATAAATATGATATAGTACCATCAATATCATTTAAATATGAAGAATTAAATAAACCAAGAAATCCCTATGGAAAAAAAGGTAAAAATAATAATATGAAAAATAAGTAATAAATAAAATATTAGATACTTAAGTATTTTGATGTTTAAATTTAAATCTAACTATAAAAGATTTTGGATGATTATGATATAATAATATCTATAAGAAGGAGATGGTTGTACTATGAAATGTATTTTAATGAATAAAAATGTTGAAGTCCTATTGGCTGATTATGATTCTGCAACAGGTGTATTTATAAAGGTTTATGATGTTTATAATATAGACTATGCACCATATATATTAAAAAGTTTTTATAATAGTGCTGATATTAATGATACACCTTTTAGAACAAATTTAAGTGGTTGGTTTAAAGGAAGAGGAATACCATCTTGGAGAGATAAATTAGACTTATTACTACATAGATTAAATATTAATGCACCATGTGAACTTTTAGATAAAGCTTTTGGTTTATCATTATCTGATCAATATTGGTTAAAGCCATTAAATTCTAATATAAAATACGAAGATATTAATTTCTTCGATAATGATTTTGATTATGCCGAATTTATGGAAGCATCATTATCAAAAAATGGTTCATATATCAAAAATGCTTCATCTTTGATTACACCGAATAATACAACTGATGGAATGTTAAAAAAAGCTTGGATTATTGAAAACGGTACTAGATATTTATTAAAAGGTGGCTATAAGAATGAAACATTACAACCATTTAATGAAGTTTTAGCTAGTGAAATATGTCGTAGATTAGGATTTGACCATGTGGAATATACACTTGATACTTACAAAGATACTGTTGTATCTAAATGTCCTTGCTTTATAACAAAAGATACTGAATTAATTACATGTCATCAAATAAGAAATGATATGAAAAGACATGATAGTGTAGAGGATTATGAAGAATACATTAAAAGGTTAGAAAACGAAGAAATAAAAGATGCTCGTATTAAAATAGAAAATATGTATATTGTGGATTTTCTAATTATGAATGAAGATAGACATCTTAATAATTTTGGTATTATAAGAGATGTTAATACATTAAAGTGGTTAGATGTAGCACCAATATTTGATAATGGACAAAGTCTTAATATTGAATATTATGATGAAGAAGAATTACATATATCAGGTGAAGGAAAATTATTTTATGAAGTTAAATCATTTGACGAAATAATTGAAGTAGTTAAAGATATAAAAAGAATTGATGTAAATAAACTAGATGGATTAGTAGAATGGTTTGACGATTTGTTACACGAATATCAACATTTAACAGGATACTCTGATACAAGAATTAATAGATTATGTATTTTATTAAATAGACAAATTAATAAGTTAAAAAAATTAGTAGAAAATAATTAGAACTATAATTATATGATACTGAAATTATAAGTTAAAGTAATATTTGAAAGGATGAAGTTAATGAAAAATTATATACAATGTAGTACAAATTCCGAAAAAATAGGTTTGGAATATCCTAGTAGATGTCCAATTTGTGGAGATAGTATAATGCCTAGAATGGTTCAAAATTTTAAAAATCTTAAAATTAATATTTATTCTTTTTTGTTTGAGTGTCCATCTTGTGGAAAAGGTTTTTTAAGTCATTATGAATCATCTAACGAACAAGAAATTTATCAAACTTCTAGATACAATTTATTAAAATGTGTTAATGTATTTCCAAAAATTCCTAAAGAAAAAGAATTTGATAATAGTTTAAAAAGCATATCTCCAAATTTTTGTAAGATATATAATGAAGCATTATTTGCTGAAATATATGGTTTAAATGAAATTGCTGGAATCGGTTATAGAAAAGCATTAGAATTTTTAATAAAAGATTATTGTATTTATCGACACAATGATGAAGAAGAAAAAATAAAAAAGTTATTACTTGGACAAGTGATAAGTGAATTTATAGATAGTTCTAAAATTTTAAATCTTTCTAAAGCATCTGCTTGGATAGGGAATGATGAAACTCACTACATTAGAAAATTTGAAGACAAAGATATAAATGATTTAAAAAGATTTATAGATGCTACAGTTGCATTTATAACATATGAGTTAATTTCAGATGAAGCTGCTCAATTCGTTAATTCGTAAATTTCATAATTATACTGCAAACGGTATAATTGTGGAACAATAGTAAATAAAAAACAATTTAATCGATGGTGAAAATAAACGTCACTCGATTAATTTACTAATGGAGACTAAACGAACCAGGTGGTACCGGTGCTGAAGTAATCTACGCCCTAAGAAATCCATCTACACTTTCGGACTCTATCCTAAAAAATATCGGTTTAACAGGACAATCTACTAGAAGAACTTACCAAAAATCACTTCCATCTAATCCCAGTAGAGACTATTATTTTATCCACCGCGATACTGGGACTACAGAACCAATAATAGTAGAATATGGCTTCATTGACGATACTTCCAATAATGTTCAGTTTTTAAACAACAATTATAAAGAACTAGCCGAAGCTGTTATAAAATCAATTTTAGAGTATAAAAATATCCCATATCTACCCCCAACAACTACTCCCACGACCACCTATACTGTAAAAAAAGGCGATAGCTTATATGCAATCGCAAAAAAATATAACACAACGGTAAATGAATTAAAACAATTAAATAATTTAACTAATAATAATTTATCAATCGGTCAAACACTAAAATTACCGACTTCGACTAGAAATACCTATACCGTTAAAGCTGGGGACACACTGTACCACATAGCAACTCAAAATAATACGACGGTAGATATCTTAAAAAAATTAAATAAATTAACCGGGAATACTTTAACCATTGGTCAAGTATTACAACTTCCAACTACCGAAATAATAGAAATCCCAACTACGAATACAATCCATACCGTCACCTCTGGTGATACTCTATATGCAATTGCCAAAAAATATAACACTACTGTTGATAAAATAAAACAACAAAACAATCTTCTAACTAACAATCTCACTATCGGTCAACAATTAAACATTCCTACCAGTGAATTTATTGAAACTCCTACAACAACTACAACTTATACGGTTACACCTGGTGACACCCTATACTCTATAGCGAGACTTTACAATACTACTGTAAATAACATCAAAACCCAAAATAATCTAACTAGTAATCTCTTGACTGTTGGTCAACAACTTCTAATCCCCAATCAATAATCTAGATATTTTTGAATATCTAGATTTTAAATCTTCTTACCCCTTTATTTAAGTATTATTCAATCAGCAAATAACAATTTAATTAGATTTTATCTTACAACATTAACTGTTTTTGTTGAAAAATTTACTATTTTTTGCTATGATAACATTATACTAATAACGTAGATAGAAGGGAGTACCCAATGTCAAAGAAAAATAGTAAATTATTAATTATCATTATAATGATTATAACATTATCTCTATCAGCAACATATGCGTATTTAGAATTATCATCAGCCAATAATACTTCAACTGGACAAGGTGGTTGCTTCGTAGTTGATTATGAAGGAAAAGGAGTAGTTATAACAGATTCATCAATAGCGAGTGTTACTGATGAAAATTATACTCAAAGTGCTGCCTCATCTATAACTTTAAATAAAAATGCAAACTGTAAAATATATACTGAAGCTGAAATATATCTTCATACTGATGCAAGTGAAACTAGTGCTCCACTATGTGGTGATGTAATTGATATAAACGGTAATGGGATTGTAGATATTGCGGCAGAGGAAAAATATGAAACAGCTGCATGTTCTATGAAATATAAAGTGATGCAAGGTTCATCTGTAGTAAGTAGTGGTACTATATCTTCTCCTGATGTAACAGGGAATGAAGAACAATTATTAGCGACTGTGGATTTAACAGAAACAGCCACCGAATATACAATTTATTTATGGATTAACAGAGGAACATCTTTGGGATATTATGATGCCAAAGCTTATTCTGGATACCTATATGCCGTTTCAAATCAAACTTCTACAATAACTCAATAATTAAACATACACCTATCCAGAAATAATATATCTAAGTATTAAAAACTATTTTTAATAGAATCGAGATGAAATAAAAACATCTCGATTTTAAAATAATCGAAACTAAACATATTTATCAATTGCAATAATTAAGTTATCTTTTTTTGTTCTTTTTTCTATTCCTCTAAAACAGACCTTTCCATATCTTCTGATACTAAAAATATCACCAACTTCTAATGTATCACTAACTTTTTTAGCGACTTCATCATTTATAAAAATTTCTTGATTATTAATTTTATTATGAATCTCCATTCGGCTACATCCAACTAGTCTTGAAACAACAGTATCAATTCTTAAACTAGAAACAATTAATTCTAATCGCTCATATTCTCTTTTAAAATTTTCAAGTAAATTTAATGAAACTTCTTCTAATGAAACTGGAACTTGTCCAACCATTGTTAATTCTTTTACTATTAAATCGCTAATTTCATCTAGCAAATAAACATAAAAATCTTCTTGCCACCTTACAATATCGCCAAACATTTCACTAGTAATATTTAACCCAAATAAACTTCCCATAATTGCCGAATGTCGAAGTTCATCTCCCTTATAGCAAGAAATCCGAAATAACCGCACCTTAGGATCTTTTCTTGAATATAAAATAACCTTTTCAGCCTCTTCAAAAGGATAAAATATATTATAATCTTTCTTTTTCAATTTTTTCTGAACTTCTATCCGAATATTGCTTGTAAGAAAACCGGTTGAATTACCACGCAAAATTTTTTCAATATTTTTTTCGATTTCATAAACATTCTGTCTCATAAAAATCCTCCTAACATCTAGCTATATAAATAAACTAATTTATATTTAATCGAAACTTTTTCTATTATCATAATAAAAAATAGTGTAATTTTCAAGAAGGTATTATAATAAGCCACTCAAATAATTACACTACTATCATTCTTTACTTTTAAAGAATTATTTATCTATTTCTTTTCCACAATTACCACAAAATTTAGCCCCAATAATAACTTTTTTTCCACAATTACTACAATATATTACTTCACTAGATTTACTATTATTATCATCAATGATCTTACTATTATTATTTTTATCTTTAACATTTACACTACTAGATGAATAAGCATTTTCTTCATATACCTTTCTATTTTCTGAATCATCATTATAAGTATTTTCATTATTTTTAGCATTGTCAATCGGCCCATTCTCGCTAACAGCAATATCTTTATCATATTGAAAATCTTTTGAAAATCCCATTATCGGTATCATTACGAAAGGAAAGAAAGTCATCAAAATAGCAAATCCAGTATCTCTATGAAATTTTTTACTCAAATTATAAAAGATAAAAAATTCTGCTACCATGGCTGCTAAACTAAGAACTAATCCTAAGTCTTCACTCCCTAAAACTCCCAAATTAGAAAAAATAATAATTAATGCATACCACCAAGCCATTCCTGAAATTTCAGCTAATACCCATGTATTATAAAACGGAATAATCGCTTCCCAACCATTTCGGCCAGCTTTTTCAAATAATTTCCATAATCCTACTAAATAAAAGCCTAACATTGCCAAAACAACCCCTGACATTAATACTATCAATATTACTCCGAATATAGCCATTTTCTCACATCCTTCTAACAATATTTTACCAAATCAACCCAAAAAATGAAACCCCTTAATGAAGTTCCCGACATACACCGACTGCCGGTCTATAAAAGCAATGATTTTTATATCTTCCTGATAACCCTTGATCCCACCATGTACTCTTACAAGATTCTCCCGTATTAGGTGCATAAAACCATAACGCATTAGTTGCTGGATAATAATATTCTCCTCGAATAACTTTCATAGCTAAATTTTTTTCCTTTTCCGTTGGATTACCATAAAATAAACTACTACTAGGTCCTGAAAAACCACCCGGTGACTGATAAATCATTTTACTAATTGTTGTAATATCTTTAAATGTTAAACAATTAGCTAGTACTCGATTAATACCAACATTACCAACCATCAGCATCCCCAGATCACCTTCACCAACTGCTTCTGCTCGCATTAGCCTCGCCAATAATTCCATTTCCTTCTCAGTATACTTAACTACCATTGTATCACCCATAACTAGTATATGCTAGACTTTTTCAGGTGGTCCCTCAATCATAATTTTTACATATCCAAAATACTTATGACTAACTTTACTTTAGACTAATTCTTTTCTAAATAATAAAAATATTCATAAATAAAAACCAATTATTGATAAAATGCAAAAATAGTCTATAATTAAATGTTTAAAACTAGAAATTTTATCCCATAACATACATAGAATAAAAAAGAAAGGGGAAGTCAATATGCTTGGCAACTTTAATGAAGAAGCCCAATTTATCTTATTAAAATCAAGGGAGGAAATGTTAGAACTCCATCATCCATATATCGGAACAGAACATCTAGTCTTATCAATCTTAAAAAATGAAAATACTATTTCCAAGAGACTAAAAGATTATGGTTTAACTTATGATACCTTTAAAAATGAAATCTTAACCATTATTGGCAAAGGCACTAAAAAATCACCATTCTTTCTTTATACACCACTCTTAAGAAAAATTATGGACAATGCCTTATTAGATGCTAAAGACAATAACAATGGCGAAGTTACTGTTGAACATCTATTCTCCAGCCTGTTAGAAGAAGGCGAGGGCATCGCCATTCGCATATTTATTGGAATGGATATTAACTTAGAAGACTTGTATGATGAATTTTCTTCTAAACTAATTAAAAAAACTAAGAAACGTCGTAGAAAATTACTAATTGAAGAATTGGGTATTAATTTAGTTGAAAAAGCCCAAAATCAAAAATTAGATCCTGTTATTGGCCGTGAAAAAGAAATTAATCGACTTATCGAAATATTATGTCGTCGTACCAAAAATAATCCTATTCTAATTGGGGAAGCTGGAGTAGGGAAGACAGCCATAATCGAAGAATTAGCTAATCGTATTGCATCCGGAGAAGTACCTGCCAATCTAGAAGATAAAAAAATTATTTCTCTTGATATGTCAACCGTTGTTTCTGGAACCAAATATCGTGGCGAGTTCGAAGAACGGATGCAAAAAATCTTAAAGGAAGTTACTAACGAGGGTAATATCATATTATTTATTGATGAAATTCATACTCTTGTTGGCGCCGGAGGAGCCGAAGGTGCTATTGATGCCTCAAATATTCTAAAACCATTTTTAGCTAGAGGAACTATCAAATGTATTGGAGCTACTACTATTCAAGAATATAAGAAATATATTGAACAAGATAAAGCTCTAGATCGAAGATTTCAACAAATAACCATTGAAGAACCTAATCAAGAGGCTACTACCAATATTCTAAAAAAACTAAAACCTATCTATGAGCACTATCACCATGTAACTATCCCAGATCATTTAATCGAGAAGCTAGTTGAACTATCTAACAAATACATCTACAATCGTCACAATCCTGATAAATCAATTGACATCCTCGATGAAGTCTCATCGATGGTAAGTGTTGGTCAAACCAAAAATCAAAAGAAAATTACTAAACTAAAAAAAGAACTTGCTACCATAACTAAAAATAAGACCGCCTTTATCTTAGATAATGATATGGAAAATGCTTATACTTACCTTAAAAAAGAATCAACTCTTACTAGTAAACTAAATGAATTAACTAGTAAAAATAATCAAAGTCAAAAAATTATAACCATTGAAGATATAGCTAAAGTAATTAATCAAAAAACAGGTATTCCTGTCTATGAAATAATGAAAGATAATATTAAAACCATTACCAAACTAGAAACCGCCCTAACTAGTAGCATCATCGGGCAAAATAAAGCTATTCAAGAATTAATCAATACAACCAAAAAACTAAAACTAGGTTACTCCAATCACAAAATCAAATCATACCTATTTGTTGGTCCTACCGGTGTTGGTAAAACTAATCTTGCTAAAACTTATGCTAAAGAACTAATGGGGAACAATAACTTAATTCGTCTTGATATGAGTGAATATTCAGATGCTACTGCCATTAACAAAATTATCGGCTCATCTCCAGGATACATTGGTTATCAAGATAATAACAACATCCTAGACAAATTAAAAGATAAACCAACCTCAATTCTTTTACTAGATGAAATTGATAAAGCCCATCCTAGTGTAATCAATCTTCTATATCAAATTCTTGATGAAGGCCAAATCACAGATGCTAAAAATAATACTATTAACCTAAATAACAATATCATTATTATGACCTCTAATCTAGGGTTCGAATCCACTAAACTAGGTTTTAATCAAGATAAAAATTCCCCAATTAAAAGTGAATTAAAACAAAAGTTTCCTTCATCTCTAATCAATCGTATTGATAATATTATTGTCTTTAACCATTTAACTGAAAAAGACATTACTACCATTATCAAAAATAAACTAAAGAAGCTAGAAACAAAATACCCTAACTTAACTTATAGTAACCAATTAATTAAAGAAATAATTACAGAAAGTGAATACCAAGAATATGGGGCTCGCCGTATTGATAAAATAATTGATTCTACACTTGAAAACACTATTATTGATAAAATTCTAAATAACGATCCATTAACGTTAACTCATCTAAAAGAATATCAAAGTACTACTTAACCACTGAATTCATATTTTCGTCTTCCGAGAATATGAATTCCTTTTCATTATTAAACCAAAAATACTTAAAAGTCTTAAGCTATATAAGTACTATTCCCCAATCAAAAAGCCTTTTTCTATCTTTACACAACCAATAATTTATTGTATAATGACCTAAGCAAAGAGGAAGTGAAAAAAATGGAAAAAACTTATATATTTGGGCATCGTAATCCCGATACTGACAGCGTAACTGCGGCGATAGCCCTATCACATTTAAAAAACCAATTAGGTAGCAATACCGCGCCAGCCATATTAAGTTCAATCAATTTAGAAACTAAATATGCCATAAACTATTTTAATGTTAATGTACCAGTATTCTTAAATGACGTTAAAATTAAAGTAAAAGACCTTAACTATACTAAAAATTATAGCATCACTGAAGCTGACTCTATCAATGATGCCTACTTTAAAATGACTAAAGTAGGTATCAGTAAAATTCCTGTTATTGACGACAAGAAAAAATTACTTGGAATTATCACTATGAACGATATTGCTAAAGAACAATTTAGCCATAACATCGATGTAATCGATAGCACTTATGACAATATCTTAGAAGTTATTAATGGTCGAGAGTTATTACGCTATGATGAAAAAATCCAAGGTCATTTAACAGTTGCTAGTTATCGTAGTACTACTATTTTAAGTACTGTCAAATTTGATAGCGATAGCATCCTAATCGTTGGTGATAGACATAGTATTATCGAGTATGCTATCACTAGTGGAGCTAAATTACTTATCGTTACTGGCGACCATCAAATTAAGGAACAACATTTAGAAATGGCTAAAGAACGTCATGTTAATATCATTATTACTCCACATAATACTCTAATAGCAGCTAGAAAAATTAATCTAGCCAATAGTGTATCTACGATACCATATAAAAAAGAAATTCTTTGTGTTAATGAATATGAAAATGTCAGTGACTTCGTTAAATTAGCTAATAAAACTAGATATAGTTACTATCCAACTCTAAACGAAAAAGAAGAATGCGTTGGTATCATAAGAATATCTGATGTAAACTATGACAACAAGAAAAAAGTTATTTTAGTTGACCATAACTCTTATGAACAAAGCGCTATCGGCCTAGAAGAAACTGAAATCTTAGAAATAATTGATCATCATAACATTGGTAGTATTGGTACTAATATGCCAATTAACTTTAGAAATATGCCTGTTGGTAGTACCAATACTATTATCTATATATTATATAAAGAAAATAATATTGAAATTCCTAAAACGATTGCTGGTTTAATGTTATCAGGAATTTTATCTGATACTTTAATATTAACATCACCAACTACAACTATGCTAGATAAAGACGCTGTTGAAACACTAGCTAAAATAGCGGAAGTTGATTACCATGAATATGGACTTGATATGTTAAGAGCGGGTTCTTCTCTAAAAGGTAAAACTAAAGAAGAAGTATTATATACTGATTATAAGAACTATCCTGTTGGTGATGAAAGAATTGGTTTAGGTCAATTATCAACTACTAATCCAGATGAAATTTTAGCCGAAAAAGAAGAATATATCGAATTACTAAATAATGTCGCTGAAGGTAATAACTATTACTTTGTAGCTTTATTCATAACCGATATTATTAATAATGGTTCTTATGTCCTATATAGTAATAGGGGTGAAGACATCTTAAGAAAAGTTTATAAGAATGAAGAATTAACTGAGGGGACTTTCTTAGAAAATGTTGTCTCAAGAAAAAAACAAATCTTACCTGGTATTATGTTAGAAATGGGAGATAAATAACCATTTATATAGTTAAATCTTTAAGCTAGCAATCAAATAATTACTAAGTATCTAAAAATTTAAGTATTTTAATTTCCTAAAATATGGTATAATAAGCAATAAGAAAGAGGTGGAATAATGAAAATATTATCCGTAAACGCTGGAAGTAGCTCATTAAAATTTCAATTATATGAAATGCCTGAAGAGCAAGTTCTAATTTCTGGTGTATTTGAAAGAATAGGTATTGATAATAGTTTTTATACTATTAAACTAAATGGAGAAAAGATTAAGAAAGAAGCTGACTTACCTGATCACAAAAAAGCTTTTGAAATTCTAGTTAATGAATTAATTGATAATAAAGTTATTGCATCATGTGATGAAGTTAAAGCTATTGGCCATCGAACTGTACAAGGTGGCGAAAAATATGATCATACTGTCGTTATTGATGAAGACGTAATTAATGATATGATTAAATATTCACCATTAGCCCCATTACATAATCCAGCTGCTATTACAGGTATCAAAGCCGCTCAAGAAGTATTTAAAGGTGCTTTACAAACAGCCGTTTTTGATACAGCTTTCCATGCTACTATGGATGAAGTTAATTATATGTACCCAGTACCTTATGAATGGTATACAAAATATGGTGTTAGAAAATATGGTATGCATGGTACTAGTCATCGCTTTGTCTCAATGCGAATTAATCAAATCTTAGGAAGAGAAGATACTAAAGTTATTACATGTCATATTGGTAATGGAGCTAGTATCAGTGCTGTTGTTAATGGTAAATGTATTGATACTTCAATGGGTCTAACTCCTAATGCTGGTGTTATGATGGGAAGTCGTTGTGGTGATATCGATTGTAGTATCGTACCATATATTATGGAACAAACTGGTATGACTACGAAAGAAATTGATAATGAGTTAAATAAAAAAAGTGGCTTACTTGGTATCAGTGGTGTTAGCAGTGATTCTCGTGATATTGAAGATGGAATTAAAACTGGAAATGAGAAATGTATCTTAGCCCAAGATATGTATGTTAGAAGAATTATCAACTACATTGCTATGTACTATGTTGAAATGGGTGGCGCTGACGCCATTGTATTTACAGCTGGTGTTGGTGAAAATTCAATTAGTACGCGTAAACAAATTGTTGATGGACTAGCCGCTTTAGGCATTAAGTTAGATGACGAGGCTAATAATTGCCGTGGTAAAGAAAATTTAATTAGCAGCGAAGACTCTAGCGTTAAATGTTATGTAATTCCAACTGATGAAGAATTAATGATTGCAAGAGATACTTATGAATTAACAAAATAATATTTTTATATACATAAAATACTTATACAGAATTATGATTAGTATTAAAAAATTAGAAAGGAAGAATGAAGATGGCTAATATATATAGAAAGATATATAAGGAAATCAAAAAATATCCAACCATTGTTATCGCAAGACATATTGGAGCGGACCCAGATGCCTTAGGTAGTGAGTTTGCTCTAAAGGAGTTAATATTAAATAAATTTCCAAATAAAGATGTATATGCCATTGGTAACCCTTCTAATCGTTTCAAATTTATGGGCGCATTAGATAAGCCTGAAAATATTGATTATACTAATGCTCTTCTAATTGTTTTAGATACACCAGATATTAAAAGAATAGATGGTGCTAAAATAAGTGATTATAAAAATATTATCAAAATAGACCATCATCCTGTCGTTGATAGTTATGCTAATATCGAATTAGTTGATGATACTGCTTCATCAACAAGTCAATTAATATTGGAATTTATCTTTAAAAATAGATTAAAACTAACAAGTAGTATTGCTAAAAATTTATATACGGGAATAGTATCCGATACGGGTAGATTTATGCATAGCTATACTAGTCATCGTACATTCGAATTAGTAACTAAAATGTTAAAGAAAACTAATTTAGATTTTACTAATATTTATGAACCATTATATATGCGTCCATTACCAGAATTTAGATTTCAAGGTTATATCTATGAAAATATGGAAGTAACTCCAAGCGGTTTAGCCTATATCAAAATTTCTGAAGATTTACTAAAGGAGTATGGCGTTGATTCAGCAAGTTCTGGCAACATTATTAGTGAATTAAAATGTATTGATGAAATCATTGTTTGGATATTTTTAACCGAAGATAAGAAAAGCAATTTAATTAGAGCTAATATTCGTTCTAGAGGACCAATAATAAATGAAGTTGCTGCCATATATGGTGGTGGTGGCCATAAATTTGCATCAGGCGCAAGACTTACTAGTTGGTCTCAAGCTGACAATTTAATTGAAGATTTAGAAAAAATTACTGAACAATATCAAAAAAACAAGGCAAGTGTTTCATAGAATACTGAGCCTTGTTTTTAAATCAAATAACAAAAATTATCTATTACAAAAATATATTTTTAGATAAGTTATATGTAAACACAAATGAAATTAAGCATTTATAAAGGATAAAATATAAAAATTTAAAAATATGGTCAGTTGCAAAAGTAAATTCCAGTTTGAATAGGTAAATTCTACTTTTGTACAGAAAAATTGCTATATTAAAAAAAATATAGTGATTTTTTTTGAATTTTAATGTAAAATACTACCTATAAGTTCATTTTTACTAATTTT
>JAFURK010000041.1 GCA_017480975.1 Bacilli bacterium | reverse complement strand
CTATTACAAATAAAATAATTGAAGACTATATAGAAAGTCAAGAAAGTGATATAGATGATATATTTAAAGGGGATATACTTTAGTATAAATGACTTTCAGTCATAAAACAAACCCCGTACTTTAAGTGCGGGGTGGTTGATATATTAAAAAGTTATATAACGTAAATAATATTCTAAATAAGTGTTTAATCATTAAAGAATTTTTTTATATAAGAGTGATAGCAAAAAGGTTATCGCAAAATTAGCGGGAATGCAAGCACCAACAATATTTTATATTCATGATATACTTCTAAAATTATTGGACCAAAGTCAGTTGCAATTATATCTTCTTTAAAGCATGGTTCATTTTTAATAACTAAAAATTCAGCTTGAATAAAATACAGTACTTTTTGTAATTTTAGATTACTAATTATATGTCCTTTTTCTCTTTCACTTATAATTATATATTTAACAATATCTAAAGCACTGTATATATTATTACTCTTAATGATAGTAAAAAAAAGAAACTCTAATTCAAGAATTTCTAATATTTAATTTTGGAGGGCCTAGTCGGATTTGAACCAACGCTCAGGGAGTTGCAGTCCCATGCCTTACCACTTGGCTATAGACCCATTTCTTTTGTTTCATTAATATTATATAATTATTCTCAAGAAGTGTCAATATTTTTGATAAATAAAAAATTAAAATTTAATTTTAGACATATTATTTATTATGAATAACAGTATTGATAGAGAGCGTGTAACTGAACTTACAATTGATGAATGGATATGGGTAGTATTTATTATTTTAAGTCTTTTAAATATAGGTGGTGATGAACTAGATAAAAAATATTGTTTTGATCATGAAATAAAGGAGAAAGAACTATCACTTAAAATTTTTACATTTACGGTGTTTGTATCTTTCTTGATATACATCTATTTAGCTTATAAAAATTGTAAAAAATATCGAAAAGCTAAAATGAAAAATCAAGATACTAGTTTAATTAGTACTAGATGTTTTGCTAGTATTTTAGTAGTTGTTGCTTCAACAATGTTTTTAACAGCCCAGTTAAGAGATAAAGTTCCAACTAATCCATCTCTGCAATAAATTTTTGGTAAATAATAGCTTTTTTAAATAATTTTTGTTACAATAATGTTGGTGATTTTAATGAAAAAGAAAAATAGTAAAGTAAAGAAGGGAATTTTTTTAGGAATTGGAATAATATTAATTTTTTTAGTAGTAGGTTTTAGTTATTTAGTTCTTCAAGATTTGGAGCAAGAAAATTTATTAAAGAAAGAGATTGTTAATGTTTCTAATAAAGATTTTTTAACGGATAGTTATGATATTGAAGTGGTAACAACTGGAGATTATGCATACATTGAAGAAGCGGTTAAAAGTTATTATAAAGAATTAGCTGATAATATTAAATTAATAGATAATTATTTAAATAACCAAGAATTATTTCAAATTTTATCAGCGGAAAATTTACAGGCTGATGGACCTAATTTTGATAAAAGTTATAAAATTTTAAATGATGCTAAAACTAATACTAGTATGGCGCTTGAAAATATTATTAATTTATGTAAAGAAGAAACGATTAAGAATTTAATTGATGAAGAAAAAATTGATAGTTATTCTTATCAATTGTATTTAGAGTTAATGTATACAGAAGATGATTTAGAAGATATGGCAGCAACTGGTCAAGAAATGCAGGAATTATCTGATAATTTAATTACTTTCTTAAATAAAGTAGAGGCGATGCTTAATTTTTTAAAGACTAATAATGGGGATTGGTATATTGAAAATAGTCAATTATATTTTAGAAATACTAATCTAGTTAATCAATACAATAATCTTTATGATGATTTAAATAAATTTGTACAAGAAAATTTTGCTACTAATAATAAGAGTGAAGTTCAACAAACTAGTACTAATATTTAAAAACTATGCAAGTATCTTTATAAGTACTTTATGCATAGTTCTTTTCTATTTTAGATGATACTTTTGATAATATCGCGGCTAGCTATTAGAATATCTAGCCACTTACCGGTTAGATTATTGATGGTAATTTTTTGTTCACTTGGTGATGCATGAATGAAATTTTTATCACCTAAATAGATTCCAACATGTCCTGGGTAGCGGTTTCCCGGGGAAGGTTTATTATCATCTAGAGATTGATTATGAAAGAAAATTAGATCACCTTTTTTTATCTCATCGATGTAATTTATCTTTTTGGGATCATCTTCATTATAAATTTTTAAGTCGCCAATATCGTTAGTCATTTGTTTGGTACTATTATCAAGTCCATAACCATTTTGGTTAATGTCAATGTTAAGTAATTGTTTATAAATATAATTAGTAAAATTAGGAGCGTCAAATTCTTGAAAATCTATATCATCTGTAAAATTTTTATCTAGGTAAATTAAAGCAAATTCAACAATATTATTTCGATAACTGTCTTCCATTTTTACCTCCAATAATTTATATGTATTTAAAATCAAAAAAGAACGGATTACAAATAAGATTAAGGTCTATTTTGCATAGATAAGGCATAAATTAAACTATGAATATAAATCAATTAATAAAGGGAATTATTATTGGTATAGCTAAAATTATACCTGGTTTAAGTGGAGCAGTTTTAATGATAAGTTTTAATTTGTATGATAAGGCCATTGATGCAATAACTAATTTTTTTGATAATCCAAAAAAGAATTTTCTTTTTTTACTTAATTTGGGAATAGGTGTTGTTTTGGGGATAGTTCTATTTAGTAAGATAATTCACTATTTTATTACTAATTATTATTTGTATACAACAGCTTTATTCTTGGGTCTTATTATAGGTGGTATTCCTGTTATTACTAAAAGGATAGATAAGAAGATTTCTAATTATTGGTTGGCTTTGATAGCATTTAGTTTGGTATTTAGTTTATCTTTTCTTGGTACTAATCAGGATTATGTATTGAAAAATACTTATGTGGATTTAATTGTCTTTTTTATAGCTGGATTTTTAGAAGCGGTTGGGACTGTTTTACCGGGGATTAGTTCGACAGCTTTATTAATGCTAATGGGGGTATATAATCATTATTTAGTTATTTTAGGAGGAGCTTTAAATTTAGGGTCTTTATTAGAGACATTAAGATTTGTTTTACCTTTTTTATTGGGGATGTTAATAGGGGTAATAGGATTATCTATTTTAATTAATTATTTATTTAAATCATATAAAGATCAAACATTTTCATTAATATTAGGGATTTCTGTTTCGTCAGTTTTTTTATTAGGAAAGAATTTGGTACCATTTGTTACTACTTTTAAAGATTTATTAATAGCGGGAATAATGCTATTAATTGGGTATTTAGTTACTAATAAATTAGAATAAAAAAGAACACTATAGTTTTTCACTATTATCGTGTTCTTTTTCTTTTATATCATCAATTTTATCTAATAAATCTTTTATTTCTTCTTTAATCTCATTTTTGATGTTTACTAGGTTACTAAAGTCAATGTTTGGGAAGGCTTTCATCAATCTTTGTTGGAAAATTTTGTGATTATTACTAATAGTTTCTTTTACAACTTTGGAAAATTCTTGAGTAGAGTCTCTTTTTAAATCAATACTGGTAAGTGTTTTCTTAAAATGATTAATAATATTTAGGGAACAAATTAAGTCAATTATAAAGATTGTTATAGCTATAAGAGTAATAATTATAAATATTTTATTTGGTATTAATTGTAATAGAGTGGTTAAAATAGGGTGAATGATATAAATGGCTAGGATGCCAGCAAGGCCAAATAAAAGGCAATTTTCTCCGCATATTCGACCATTTAGATTGAATTTGTGATTGCTGTAATCCCACCATCTAGTTTTAAATAGTTTTTCCATAATGTAGCTAGTAAAATATTCCAAGATTGAACAAATAATTGTTCCTAAAAGAAAGACTGTTAGAATATTATTTTTGTATTGGGTTAAGTAAAGAATCATTGCTATGGCGCCGGTGCCATAGATAGGGCAATAAGGTCCAATTAGAAAGCCTCTATCAACAAATTTTTTGGTTTTAATCATGATAAAGCTAGTTTCAGCTATCCAACCAATTATTGAATAGATAAAAAAATAAGCAAAATAAGTTAAAAATGTTTGCACTACATCACTTCCTTGGATAGAATTATACCACTTTTTGGTATAAATAACAATTAATTTTTTTCTTTAATTAGGAAGAGAGGGGGAATGATGGCATTAAAGTGCTTATTAAGTTAGTAATGTCTTTATAAGTATTTTGGTAAATAAAGGGGTAAATTATGGATTTATTTGGTCGTTGGTGGTTACGTTGGTGATGACGTTTTTTTCTTTTTAGTTAATTGTAGTGATTTGTGTTTTAAAATGTGGTATGATTAATTAGAAAATAAAAAGGGGTATGGTGAATGAAAAATAGATAAGAGGTAAGTATGAGAGGTAAATTAATTGTAATAGAGGGTACTGATTGTTCTGGTAAAGAAACGCAGGCTAGATTGTTAGAAGAAAAGTTAAATAAATTGAATATAAAGTGTCGTCGTTTGTCTTTTCCTAATTATGATACACCAACAGGTAAGATTATTGGGGCGTGTTATTTGGGAAAAGAAGAGTTATGTTCTAATTTGTTAAAAGAAAATAATGGGTGGTTTGATGAGGGAACTGGTGAAGTAGATGGTTTGGTTTCATCTTTATATTATGCTGCTGATCGAAAATATAATATCAATCAGATAGAGGAATTACTTTCAAGTGGAATAAATGTAATTTTAGATAGGTATACATTTTCGAATATGGCCCATCAAGGTGGCAAGATAACTGCCCAGGAAAAAAGATTTGATTTTTTTAAGAAGATGGAAGTTTTAGAATTTGATTTGTTAGAATTACCTAAACCTGATTTAGTTATTTTATTATATGTTCCTTATCAAGTGACTTTGAAATTGCAAGAGACTAGACAGGAGGTTCCTGATCAAAATGAAAAAGATCGGAAACAATTGCGCCTTGCTGAACAAACTTATTTGGAGTTAAGAGCTTTATATCAGTTTAAGATGATAGAATGTACTAGGAATAAAGAAATGCGCACAATTAGTGATATTAATGAAGAATTATTGGAAAAAGTGTTACAATTACTAGAAAAAAATTAAGATAAGTATTGGGGGGATAATTATTTATGCTATTAAGTTAATTTAGGGTGATGGTTAGTTGGAAGGTGAAGTTGTTTTGAGTAAGAGGAGTAAAAAGATAATTTTAGGAATTATTTTAGGAGTGGTAACACTTCTATATAGTTATTATTTTAGACCAATAGTTGATGATGAGTTATTTAATTTTGGGTTTGCTTATAATATTATGAATGGTTTGGTTCCTTATAAAGATTTTAATATGATTATTCCGCCGTTATTTAGTTATATTTTGGCAGGTATATTAAAAATATTTGGAGCTAAATTAATTGTTTATCATATCGTAATAGTACTTATTATTCTGTTAATATTTTTTATAAGTTATAGTGCGATTGGTAATAAGGCATTTATGATTTATTTATTAATGTTAATATATCCTTATACGGGCTATAATATGTTTTGTATGGGATTATTGTTTATTTTGCTTTATCTAGAAGAAAATAAAAAAAATAGAAATGGGAAGAAATTAACTCAAAAATCAAAAATTAAGATTAAAAATGATATAATTGAACCAATTATTATTAGTATGATGTTTTTATCGAAACAAACATTGGGCTTATTAGTTATACCAAGTATTATTTTTTCTAAAAATAAAAAAAAGACAATATCTATTTATTTATTAGCTATATTTGGTTTTTTACTTTATTTAATATTAACTGGGAGTTTGGTAGAGTTTTTTGATTATTGTTTGTTTGGAATGTTTGATTTTGCGGATAAGAATTCTTCTGCAGTAAGAGTGTTGGCAGTAGTAGAGATTTTGATAATAATAATTTTAGGATATTTTAGTTTTACTACGAAGAGAAAAGACTTGTTTTTTTGTTTGGTGTTTCAAGTTGTTGCATTACCAATAGTTGATTATGTTCATTTTATGATTAGTTTTATTCCTGTTGTTTATTTATTACTTAAAAAGATTAAAAATATTCCTTTTGTTACATTGTTTGGTTCTTCGTTAATTGGTTCGTTTTTTATTGCCTTTAATATTTTAGTTTTTATCACGAAAGATAATTATTTGTTCTTAGGGCATTATGATGTTAATAATTTTATGAAGGGAAGAGTTACTTATAATTTGACTGAGGGATATGTTTTTAGAGCAAAAGAATATTTAGATAAGTATGAAGATTATCGCCCTTTTATATTAGGACATTTTTCTTATTTGATAAAGTTAAATAATAATATGCCAATTAATAAATTTGATTTAATCAATGAAGGAAACATGGGATATAATGGTACCCAAAAGTATATAGATGAAATTGATAATTATTGTAAAGAAGAAAAGTGTGTATTTATCATTAATGATAATGAATCGGATGTTGTTGATATTCAAACAAGTGGTGAAATATTAGATTATGTAAGTAATAACTATAGACAAGTATATTGTTCAAGTACTTTTAGTGTTTATATTAATAGATAGTTTTTGTGAATTTTATAAATATGCTGTTTCGATTAGGGAAGAAATTTTGGTGAAAAAATTGTTGCTTTTTTTATTATAGTTTGGTATACTTAAGATAATAAGGAGGATATATAAAGATGAGTGAGAAAAAACAAAAACACAACGTAAATAATATTTTTTATGGAGTTATTGGTATTGCTACTTTAATGATTGCTGTAATAGGTGCGACATTTGCGTACTATACTGCTACGGCATCAAATACCGCTACGATTCAAGGTAATATGGCTACGATTCAATTTAACGTTAATGTTACTAAAGTTACAGATGTTGATGATGATAAGGGTGGTATGATTCCAATGTCTAATAACATGATGGAACAAGCCCTACAGAGTTCAAATGGTATTTGTGTAGATAACAACGGCAACGCCGTTTGTCAAGTTTATAAAATAACTGTAGAGAACACTAGTACGGTTAGTATGTTTGTAGATGGATTTGTAACTTTGAAAGGTGGTTCTGGTAATCCGGTTGATTATACAGCTATTACATCTAATAAGACTACAATGAGATGGGCTCAAGCATTTTGTACTGCCGAAAATGATGGTATAGTTACTACTTGTAGTACTGGTAATAAAATTAGTAATACAGTATATTCAACATTGAGAACTGATAATGGACAAACAGCTGTAGAGATTGCAGCTTTAGGTGGTACAGCTACTCAAAGTAGTGGTTTAAATACTGATGAAATTAAATCAGCTAGAGCGGATGTTACTGGTACTACTAAAGTTAATGGAAATGATTATGAAGTAATTAATAAAAATTATATTAGAGTAAGTGATCATGTATATGGTAATACTAGTTATACTAAAATAGAGGATACTGATGCTGATACTGTTAATGATACTAGAGATATTACATCAGCTTTAGTATATAATCAGTACTTAACAGCAGCTGACTCTGATGCTGGTAATAATACTGGAACTAGTGCAAGCAGTAATTCTACTGAAACAGATAAGTCTTATAAAGATGCTCAAGTTTTTTATATTGTTGTATGGTTAAGTGAAACAGGTACTAACCAGACAGCTGGTTCTACAGGTGCTGGTGCTAGTAGTACTGCTGATGGATTCTATCAAGGTAGTGTAACATTCATCACAGCGCAAGGTCATGAAGTTTCTGCTACATTTGCTAATCATTACAGAGTTGCTCCAGATACATTGAATGTAGGTTAAAAAAAGTGCTGTTCTAACAGCATTTTTATTTTAGTTTTTTTTGATTAAAAAGTAATTGCTTTTTAATAGATATTTTGTTATAATTTATTTATATGATAGGAGGAGTAAATTGTGAACGAGCAAAACGAAAAAAAGAATATTATTTATGCTGCTATTGGTGTATTAACTTTAATAGTGGCTACGGTAGGAGCAACATTTGCGTATTATACAGCCACTAAATCAGTTAATACAGTAATTACTGGTAATATGGCTACTATTACATTTGATTTATCAGTAACTAAGGTTACTAGTGCTGGTGATACGAGTGGTTTGATTCCAATGTCAAATTCGATGGTAGAGTCTGCTGTATCAAACGCAAGTACAAAAGGAATTTGTGTTGATGATAATAACAACGCTGTTTGTCAAATCTATAAAATAAATGTAGAAAATACAGGTACTGCTAGTATGTTCTTGGATGGATATGTAACATTAACTGGTGGTTCTGGAACACCAACTGATTGGAATAATTATGGTTCAAACACTGCAACGACAATGAGATGGGCACAAGTATTTTGTACTAATGATACAAATAATGTTGTAACTGGTTGTACTACTGCTGGTGTTACTACAACTACTGCGACAAAAAGTGATAATGGTGTAGCAAATGGTATAACTTCTGCATGGGCAGTAATTGAAAATACAACTCAAGGTGAAGGAAAAAATACTGGCCAAATCTTAGATAATGCTGATACTATTACAACAAAAGCGACTATATCTGGTAATGATTACGATGTAATTAATACTAATTATATTAGAGTTAGTAATCACGCGTCAGCAAGTGGATATAAGCAAGCTGATGATAAAACGTCAGCATTAGTATATAATGAATATTTGTATCCAGAAGATGATACTGCTAATCCTACTGGTGGAAGTACAGCAACTTATACTGACTCACAAGTATATTATATTGTTGTATGGTTAAGTGAGACCGGTACTAACCAAACAGCTAATGTGCCTTCTGGAACAAACACAACAACAGGCGCGTCAACTAAACTTATTGATTTCTTTAATGGAAATGTAACATTTGTTTCAGCCCAAGGTAGTGAGGTTACTGCTAGATTTGCTGGATGGACATCTGTAAATCCTGATACTAAATTAGCTGGTTAGTATTAGTAAATAAAAATATTTGATTTTTATTAACAATTTTTGTTGATAAATAAGCTAGAAATCACATCTAAAAAACTTAGATGTGATTTATAGCTTTTATAAATTTTGGAAAATGAAGATATAAAAAAACTTATCTATTTGATGCTAATAATTTGTTACATCATTTTAGATAAGTTTTTTAAGAAAAATAAAGGAGATAAATAATATTTAGTTTATTAAAAAAGATCTGTATTAATATTTAAATCTTCTAATGGACTAATTTCACTATATTCTCCGTCGTTATCTATGATATCATTTATTTCAAAATAAGTTTCTAATTTATTTTGATAAAGGACATTTTGAGTGTCAATGATATCTAATTGTTCTAGTTCCTTCACTCGTTTTACTAATTTAGAAAAATCATTTTTACTTAAATAATTAGCATAGTCATCTAAAATTAAATCTAAATAATTTAAGATATTTTTATCATTATTATCTACTAATTGGAAAGCTTTAAAAAGCTTGCATGCTTCTTCTTGTTTTTTTATTTCGTTTTTAACTTCTAATGTAATTGGTAATTCACGTCTAAATTGACATTTGTCACAAATCCTCCAAGCACATTTTTTTTCATTATCAATATTCCATAATCCGTATTTGTGTTTATCGTTAGTGCAACTCTTATTATTCATTTTAATTCTCCTTTTTAATCAATATAATATCATTGTAACATAAAAAAGTTAAAAAGTAATAGTTTTTTTGAAATAAATAGCATTTTTATTATTTATCTGACTTACTTTTGGTGTTTTTCTTTTAAGTATTTTAAAAATAAACTAACAAAAAGGTATTGTCAATTTGTTTAATAATCGGTATAATAAATTATGTAAAGAAGAAAGGTGAATAAAAATGGATAATACATATAAAATTACAACATACAGTGATGCTGATACTATTGAGGTGGCACAAAACTTAGAGTCAGAAAAATTTCCAAATATGGTAATTTGTTTAAATGGAGATTTAGGAAGTGGAAAAACTGTTTTTACAAAAGGATTTGCTAGTGCAATGGCAATTGATGAAATAACATCACCAACATTTAATATTATTAAAGAATATGTTGGGGAATTGCCTTTATATCATATGGATGTTTATAGAACTGATGGTAAGGTTGAAGAGTTAGGATTAGAAGAATATTTCAATAAAGGTGGAGTAACAATTATTGAATGGGCTGAAATGATAGAAGATTATTTACCTAAAGAAAGATTAGATATAACTTTTAAAATAACTGGAGAGAATACTAGAGTAATGGTTATAAAAGCATATGGGGAGAAATATATTAGTGCTTGTGAGGAGGCATTATGATAACTCTTTTTATAGATACATCATCAGCTGATGTATCTATTGCTATTATAAAGGATAAGAAAATCTTATCAAGTATTACTAAGTTTATACCTAATGCTCATTCTATATATACGGTTAGTTTTTTAGATAAGATTATTAAAGAGGCTAATTTGATGCCTGATGATATAGAAAGTATTTTAGTTGTAACTGGTCCTGGTTCTTTTACAGGAGTACGAATTGGTGTTACAATTGCTAAGACATATGCTTATTTAAGAAAAATTAAGATTATTGGGGTGTCTTCTTTGAAAATGTTAGCATTATCTTGTAAACATGAATATTGTTTATCGTTAATAGATGCTCGTCATAATAATTACTATCTTGGATTGTATGATAAAAATAATGATGAAGTAGTTTCTGAACAATTTAGTACTAAGGATAAGGTTTTGGAAATAATTGATAAATATCATCCTATTATTGTTAGTAATGAAAATATAATTGTTGATAATAATGAAATATTAAAGCAAGAATTAGATATTATTGAAATTGTTTCGTATTATCAATTACACCCATCAATAAATTATCATTTAATAGTACCTAATTATTTAAAATTACCACAAGCTCTTGAGGAACAAAGATGATTAGGGAAATAATTGAATTGGAAGGACCTAATCCTTATGGAAGAAGATTAGAATTTTATGAAGAAGGTAAAGTTTTAGGATATATTAATTATTCTTTGATTTATGATCGGATGGAATTAGATAATATTTATGTTGATGAATCAAGAAGAAAAGAAGGAATTGGTAAGAAGTTATTGGGATATTTGGTAGCAGTGGCTATTGATAGTCATGTTATTAATATTACTCTTGAAGTTAGAGTTAGCAATGAGATTGCTAGAAATTTGTATAAGCAATTTGGATTTAGAGAAGTAGCTTTGCGAAGGTTTTATTATGGTGATGAAGATGGTATTTTAATGGAAAAGCAGGTGATGTAAATGAAGGATATATATTGTTTAGCAATAGAGTCAAGTTGCGATGAAACTAGTATGAGTATTATAAAAAATGGATGTATAGAAATAAGTACTGTTGTTGTAACTCAAATTGATATTCATAAGAAATTTGGTGGTGTTGTACCAGAGATTGCTAGTCGTAGTCATATTGAAAGTATTACAATTGTATTAGATGAATTATTAGAAAAAGCTAAAATGGGGATAGAAGAAATTGATATAATTGGGGTAACTTATGGCCCAGGACTTATTGGTTCTTTGTTAATCGGAGTAGAATGCGCTAAAACTATTTCATTGGTAACAGGCAAACCTTTAATACCCGTTCATCATATTGCGGGACATATTTATGCTAATAATTTAAGTGAACGTTTAACGTTTCCTTTAATAGCATTAGTAGTTAGTGGGGGACATACTGATTTAGTGTATATGAAGGAAGATTATTCTTTTGAGAGAATTGGTTCAACTTTAGATGATGCGGTTGGTGAAGCTTATGATAAGGTCGCTAAAATATTGGGTTTAGATTATCCTGGTGGCCCTGTTGTTGATAAATTGGCTCATGAAGGGCAAGACACTTATGATTTGCCATATCCGTTAGATGATAAGAGCTATAATTTTAGTTTTAGTGGAATTAAGAGTGCTGTTGTTAATTTAGTTCACAATGAGAAACAACGAGGTAACGAAATTAGAGTTGCAGATGTATGTACTTCTTTTCAACAAAGGGTTGTTCATATTTTGACTAAAAAAACTAAAAATGCTTTAAAAGAATATCGAGTTAATAATTTAGTTGTAGCTGGAGGAGTAGCAGCTAATAAAGCATTAAGGGCAAGTTTGGCAGAAATGGCACAAGAAAACAATATAAAGTTATCTTTTCCAGAAGTTAAGTTTTGTACTGATAATGCAGCAATGATAGGAGCAGCAGCCTATTATGCTTATCAAAAAGGCATTAGGGCTAATTTAGAATTAAATGCAAAAGCTATTGATAGTCTTTATAATGGAACTAAAATTAATGATTAGTGATATTAATTAAGATAAAAAACATTAAAAAGTTAACTTTTATGGTATAAAAGTGAAAAAAGTTGGAAAAATAATAAAAAAGTTAAAAAAACCTCTTGATTTCTATAAAAAAGTGTTATATAATTAAGAAGTCATTGAGGGAGATGCCTAATTAGCTCAGTCGGTAGAGCACTCGGCTGTTAACCGATAGGTCGTAGGTTCGAGTCCTACATTAGGCGCCATTATGATGATTAAAAGTCTTGAGTTTCAAGGCTTTTTTTGTTGACAAAATATTTGTGATTTCTAAGGGAAAATTTTACACATTTTGATAGTTAATTCTAAAGGAAAATTTTACATAATTAAATTTTCTTATAAAAGTTTATGGTAGCTAATTCCAAGCGAAAATTTTACAAATTTATATATTGCATTTATTTT
>JAFURK010000040.1 GCA_017480975.1 Bacilli bacterium | reverse complement strand
TTTATTATTTTGGTGATGATTATACAACTAACGATAGTACTAAAAAGTTGTCTATTTCAGGAAATACTACTTCAGGAACTTTAAAAGATATTTGGGGAAGTGGTACTAGTACTTATAAATATAGTTGCTTTAGTACATCAGTAACAGGAACCTGTACCACTTTAGTCGAGGTAAAATCTTATGTTAATGAAAGACAAGTAAGAGTAAGTGCTTATCATTCATATTTATCAGAAAGTTATGAATCTACATATACAGACGATTATGATAGTACAATTAAGAAAAAAATAGATACTTGGTATAAAACCAATATTGAAGATAAAGGATACTCAAGTTATATAGCGGATAATTTATTTTGTAATGATCGAAGTATTCAATCAGGTGATGGTTTTAGTTTAAATGCTACTACGTATTATAAAGCTTATAACAGAAATTACACTAACCAAAGTCCATCATTAAAATGTCCAAGACAAGTAGACCAATTTACTGTATCAACGACTGATACAATAGGAAATGGCGAACTAACTTATCCAGTAGGCTTATTGACAATTGATGAAACCGCATATGCCGGAGGCAAATTTGATACCATAAATAAAGCTTATTATTTATACACCGGACAGACGTATTGGACAATGTCTCCGTCGCGCTTCTATTCGTGGAATACGGTCGCGAGCGAGTATGATGTCTATTCGGATGGCAGGTTGCGCCTTTGGTCTTGGGTGTGGAGTGCGTACGGCGTCCGCCCCGTTATCAACTTAAATAAAGATATCGAAATATCATCTGGTAATGGTACAGCGCAAGCCCCATATATAATAAAGACTACATAATAAGGAAAATGCTAATGAAGTATTTTCTTTTTTTTCGATTACTAAATCGACAATATTTTAAAGAATTATTTATATACTTATATTAAGGTGATAATACTATGGCGCACAAAAAGATGAAATTAAAAAGTACTAAAAAAAAGAAAAAATTATCAAAACTAAAAATACTTATTTATCTTATTTGTATTTATATGGGCTTTGCATATACTTTTTATTATTCACTAAGTTCTAAGAATACAGTATCTAATGAAGAATTTATTAATCTATTAGTATCAACAGGTAATGCTAATATATTAAATGAATATAAAACTACTAATATAATTAATAAAACAATGAATATTATTTTTAATATCGATTTTACTAAACCAGCTAGTTTGCTTAATACTAGTATATTGAAATATGGATATAAAGATAAGGAAAGTGAAACTAAAACTATTTCTTTAGAATATAATGATGATTATAGTAATATGGAAGAATTAGAAAGTATTAGTGATTATATTGAAGATCCTAATCCTACTAATACTACTGAGCCATTAATATATTTATATAATTCTCATCAATTAGAAAACTATAGTAGTAAAGATTTAGATATATATGGTATAACACCTAATGTATTAATGGCTAGTTACGTATTAAGAGAAAACTTAAATAAATTAAATCTTAATACAATCGTGGAAGAAGCCAACATGAGTGAAATACTAACTAAAAATAATTGGAATTATTCTTACTCTTATCAAGCCTCAAGAAGTTTAATAGAAGAAAAAAAGAATAAGTATCCTACTTTAAAATACTTTATTGATATCCATCGGGACAGTATTAGTAAAGAATATTCTACTACTACTATTAATAATAAAAATTATGCTAAAGTAATGTTTGTAATAGGGCTAGATCATGACGGATGGCAATCTAACTATAATTTAGCTAATTCACTAAACGAACTTATTAATAAGTACTATCCTAGTATGTCTCGAGGAATCATGAAAAAGGAAGGGATTAACGTTAATGGAATATATAACCAAGATCTTAGTCCTAATTGTATTTTAATCGAAGTAGGAGCCGTTGATAATACCATTGAAGAAGTTTATAACACTATGAGTGCCTTAGCTGACATCTTAAATAAATATATAAATGGGGAGGCTTAAATGAAACATAAGAAATTTATAAAATATTTAGCTATATTTATAGTGCTTATCTTTCTCTTTTCTTATTTTTTAGAAACTTCTGGATATTATGAATATAACTTACAAAATAAGAAGAATTTAACCGATGCCCAAATAGAAAAATTTGAAAGTGATATAAAAGCTGGTAAAGATATTGATTTAAATAGTTATCTAGAAAGTACTACCATAGATTATTCTAATTCTTTAACTAGAACTACAAGTGAGGCTAATATAAGATTAAATGCTTACTTAAAGAAATTTATAACAGGTAGTTTTGATATTTTAGGTAAATTTATAAAATAATAATTAACTATCTATTTATTCAAATACATATAAATATATTTAATCCATATAAGCATTCTAGTTCTAAAAAATAGATTGTTTAACAGTTAGTTAGAGTATATCAATATAGAGGGGATGGAACTTCAACTGAAAGAAGTAGATAAAATTTAGTTCGAATTAATGAACTAAATTTTTTTATTTGCATTTTTCTTTAATAAAAAGCATTTTGCTCCAATTCTAGGAATCATAATAAATAGTTCTAAATTTGGCAAAAAATATTGAAATAAAAAAATAATGTGATATAATGGCTAAGTAATAATTTTTATAACTTTATCTTATAAAAATGGAGGCGAAGTAGTATATGAAAACTGATGATTTTGATTTTGAATTACCGGAAGAATTAATCGCTCAACACCCAATTGAAAACCGAGACCAATCAAGAATGATGGTCTTAAATCGTAAAACAGGAGAGTTGGAACATAAAGTATTTTCTGATATTATTGATTACTTAAAACCAGGCGATACTTTAGTGTTAAATGATACTAAAGTAATACCAGCTCGATTATTTGGGATAAAATATGAAACTAATGCTCATGTTGAAATATTATTATTAAAAAATTTAGAACAAGATAATTGGGAATGTTTAGTTAAACCAGCGAAAAGAGTTAAAATAGGTACTATTCTTTCATTTGGGGATGGCTTACTTAAAGCTAAATGTACTAAAATAGGTGAAGAAGGAATACGAACTTTACAATTTATATATGATGGCTTATTCTATGAATTATTAGATAAATTAGGTACAATGCCACTTCCTCCTTATATTAGAGAACAACTAAGTGATCAAGATAGATATCAAACCGTTTATGCCAAAAATATTGGCAGCGCTGCTGCTCCAACGGCTGGATTGCACTTTACTAAAGAATTGATGAAAAAAATAGAAGCCAAAGGCATTGATATATGCTATATAACTCTTCATGTAGGTCTTGGTACTTTTAGACCTGTAAATGTTGAAGATGTAACTAAGCATACTATGCATAGTGAATATTATGTTATGACTAGTGATGTTGCAAAAAAATTAAATCAAGCCAAACAAGAAGGACGAAGAATTATAACGGTCGGTACTACTAGTACTAGGACATTAGAGACAATTATTAAAAAATATGGTGAATTTAAAGGTTGTTCTGGTTGGACTAATATTTTTATTTATCCAGGTATTAAGCTAGAAGCTATCGATGGTCTTATAACTAATTTCCATCTACCTAAATCAACTTTAATTATGTTAGTATCAGCTTTTAGTAGTAAAGAAATAATTCTTAATGCTTATAAAGAAGCTGTTAATAATAAATATCGTTTCTTCTCTTTTG
Source organism: Bacilli bacterium (assembly GCA_017480975.1). Lineage (GTDB taxonomy): Bacteria > Bacillota_I > Bacilli_A > RF39 > UBA660 > RUG11198. The sequence goes on along the minus strand of JAFURK010000040.1, from coordinate 19,655 downwards.
GTGACTGTATGTTTATTAGCTAACTAACATAAGAAAAAATTAATTAACATTAAAGTAATTATTATAAACAAAAAATACTTATAAGTACTTTTACTATAAAAAATAAAAATATTTATAAAAAAATTGTCTCAAAAAAAAGGATTTTGAAGATTTATGTAGAATATTAATATATAGAGGGTGATTTAAAGTGGCCTATATAGATGAAGCAACAATTAATGCAATTAGAAGAAAACATCCCATTAAAGAAATTGTTGAAAGATATGTAAGTTTAACTAAAAAAGGGGACGATTATTGGGGATTATGTCCATTTCATGCTGATAACAATGCTTCAATGTCGGTTTCGACCAGATTAGATATGTTTCAATGTTTTGCTTGTAAAAAAGCTGGTAATGTCTTTAATTTTGTTGCCGGAATGGAAAATATCTCTTATGGTGATGCTATTAGATTACTAGCCCGTGAAGATGGCTTTGAAGTAGGGAATACTAGTAATTATGTTAATCCTCACATAAAAGATTATGAAGTAATGAATTTAGCTATTAAATATTATCAGAATAATATTAATAGTATTTTAGGCGATAATGCTATTAAATATTTGTTAGCAAGAGATATTGATCGCGAAACAATTCAAAAATTTGAAATAGGATTATCAATTTCCAAACAACCATTAACCCCATTTTTATTAAATAAATATGACTTAAACCAACTAATTGACTTAGGGCTTACAAATACTGATAGTAAAGATATCTTTACCGATCGAATTATGATACCAATCCATGATTTAAATGGTAATCCAATTGGTTTTGGAGGTAGAATTTATCAAACCAGAGATGACAGTAAATATATTAATACCAAGGCTACTAAGATTTTTGATAAAAGTAATATTCTCTATAATTATCATCGCGCCCATACAAAATTAGTTAAAGATGAAACTATTATTATTATGGAAGGATATTTTGATGTTATCAGAGCATCGACTATTGGCGTTAATAATTGTGTTGCCCCAATGGGAACTTCTTTAACTAAAAATCATATCCAAATCTTAAAAAAAATTACTAATAAAGTTATCTTATGCTTTGATGGGGATGATGCTGGTAAGATGGCTACTATTAGAGCTATTCCTTTATTTGAAAATTCAGGAATAGAAGTAAAAGTAATTAGATTAGAAGAAAAAGATCCTGATGAATTTATTATCAAAAGAGGTAAGGATGCCTTCTTAGATAAAATAAATAATCCAATCAATGTAATTGAATTTAAAATGCAGCTTTTAAGTGAAGAAAAGAACTTAAATGATACTAAAGAAGCTAGTCTTTATATGGATGAGATGATTAAAGAATTAACTAAAGAAAGTGATGATATTTTAATTGAACTTACCCTAAAAAGACTAGCTACTAAATTTCAAGTTGAGTATGATACTTTAAAAGCTCGTTTTAACCAATATAAAAATAACCAAAAAAATAAGATGACTAATAAAACTATTGAAGCTAAAAATATCAAAAAAATCCCTAATAAGTATGGACAAGCCACTGATAATTTGTTATACTACATGATTGTATCGGGTGAAGTTGTTACTGTGGCCGAAACAAATGTTTCAATGATTATGGATAATAAGAAAAGAAGATTATTTAATGAAATAATTTATTATTATCATAAGTATGGCGAATTAGTAATCGCTGACTTCATCACCTATTTAACAATGAAAACAGATGTAGCAGATACATTTGAAAGTATTATTAATAATAACTTAAAACTAGAGTATACTTGGGAAGAAATTGACGATTATATTAAATGTGTTAATGAATATTATAAAAAGAATATTATAGATAAATTAAAGCTTGACTTAAGCCGTGAACCTGATCCAATGAAACAAGCTAATATATTAAAAGAAATAATGAAGATAAGAGGAGTGAAAACTAGTGATTGAAGAAATTAAAACTTTCGAAGAAAGAAAAGAAGAATTAATTAAAAAGGGAAAAGAAAAAGGATTTATTACTTATGAAGAATTAGCCAATGGATTAAAGGGACTTGAAGTTGATAGTGATACTTTAGATGATTTATATAATTCGTTAATTGAAAACAATATTGCGATTGTAAATGATGAGTCTGAAGTAGGTGCTGATACCGATGAGGATTTTGGTGGTGACATCGAAGATATCTTAAAGGATAATAGCATCGCTAAAGAATTATCTATTAATGATCCAGTTAGAATGTACTTAAAAGAAATTGGTCGTATTAGCTTATTATCTTTAGAAGAAGAAACTAAATTATCAGAACGTATTGCAGCTGGAGATGAAGAAGCTAAAAATATTTTAGCTGAGTCAAACCTACGTTTAGTTGTTAGTATCGCTAAAAGATATGTTGGACGTGGCATGTTATTCTTAGATTTAATTCAAGAAGGTAACATTGGCTTAATGAAAGCCGTTGAAAAGTTTGATGCTGCTAAAGGATATAAATTTTCAACTTATGCGACATGGTGGATTCGTCAAGCTATTACTAGGGCGATTGCTGATCAAGCGAGAACAATTCGTGTTCCAGTTCATATGGTTGAGACAATCAACAAATTGTCTCGTTTCCAAAGACAACTAACCCTTGAATTAAATCGTGAACCTACTGACGAAGAATCAGCTAAAAAAATGGGAATGGCTGTTGATAAAGTAAGAGAAGTTATCAAAATAGCTCAAGACCCTGTTTCGCTAGAAACACCTATCGGTGAAGAAGATGACTCACATTTAGGTGATTTCGTTAAAGATGAACGAAGTATGTCTCCAGAGGAATATACTATTCACGAATTATTAAAAGACGAAATCAGTGACGTTCTTCTAACTTTAACTGAAAGAGAAGAGCAAGTATTAAGACTTCGTTTTGGTCTTGACGATGGTTCATGTAAAACTCTTGAAGAAGTTGGCCAAATGTTTGGCGTAACTAGAGAAAGAATTCGTCAAATCGAAGCTAAGGCTTTAAGAAAATTAAGACATCCATCACGTAGCAGAAAATTAAAGGATTTCTTAAATGATTAAAATTTCACCTCGTTTAAAACACTTATCTGAATATATTGATGATAATAGTAATATGGTAGATATCGGCTGTGATCACGGCTTACTCGATATCTACCTTCTTCAAAATAAAAAGAATATTAAAATAATTGCTAGTGATGTAAATAAAAATGCTTTAAATAATGCTAAAAATAATATTAAAAAATATAAATTAGAAGATAAAATAACTACTATTCTAAGTAATGGTTTAGATAATATTGATACCACCAATATAGATACTATCGTAATAGCAGGTATGGGTTCTCATACTATCGTAGGTATTCTTTATAACAATCTAAAGAAACTAAAAAATATCAATAAATTAGTTATTCAAAGTAATAATGACCTAGATTTCTTAAGATATAAAGTAACTAAAATTGGTTATTACATAGCTCGTGAAGAGCTAGTTAAAGATGCTGGAATTATCTATACTATCATTGAATTTAAAAAAGGGCATCATCTTTATACTAAGAAACAACTATATTTTGGACCATATCTATTAAAAGAGAATAGTCCTTTATTCCAAGAAAAATGTAAGTTAGAATTAAAAAAACTGGAACAATTTTATCCTCTTATTCCCAAAAATCATTATCATCATAAATTAAAAACTTATTGGAAGATTAAAGTACTTAAATCTATTTTAACCAAATATTAATTTAGGGGGAGTAATCATGAATGGTGCTAAATTAAATCGAGATGAACTTGTAGATATTATTTTCTTTGCCCTAAAAGAAAATAATATCAATATTAAAGAAGTTCGAGCCTCAACGATTAAAACTATAATACGTAATTATGCTGAACTTTGTGTCTCTTTTCAAAAAAATTATGTAAATGGTGAGTTAGATACGTTCAAAAGAGCGGCTTGTTTATTAGTAGCTATTAATAAAATTAAATTTTCTTCTGATAAAAAAATTAATGCTTCAATTGCACTAGATGCCGCTTATAAAATGTGTGAAAAACCATATTGGAATATTGAAGCAAATTATAATATTCCTAAAAAGATGGAAGAAGTAGATTTTAAAAAAGCCTTTGCTAATGAGATGAAAATATTTATGACATCCAAAAATCTGTTAATTGCTTCTTTAATAAAAGGAGCTGCATCACCATTAAATTATTATCAAAATTTAGAAATATTATATAATGTGGCGATTAACTTAAAACATAATTTAATTACCAAAAAAGTCCAACCTCAAGTTAATGAAGGGATAGAAAACGACGAAGCAGAAAATTCAAATAATAAAAAAAGTTTAAAAGAAAAATTATCGAACCAATCATTAAGTAAAATATTAAGAAGAAAATAATTAAGTATTTTATCAAAAAAACAATTACATACAGTTAATTTCAACTGTTCTAAAAATTGACAAGTTGCATAAAATATGCTAGAATGATAAACGTATGGTGCACTATTCTAGTCATTTGTGCTAAAGGAAGGTAGGGCTAAAAATCTACTAATTGTGTAAAAGATACTTTGTACATTAGCTTCTTTCACCCAGATTGGGGCGGTGTATAATTTAAGGATTAAGGAAACTTTGTAATGGCATACAGAGCACCTCCTTTTTCTGCATCGAATTACCAATAAAACACATGTCGTGCGTGAATATCGTGGGATAAACATAAAGGTGATGGATTAATATTTCGTTTATGTCTTGAAAACCTATTTGCAAAAGCGAATAAATTTAGATTTCAAATGTTAGGGAAAACCTCTAGAGTGTATGTATTATAAGTATTGAAGTGCGGACCGAATGGCAATCGAGTAATTAAAATGGCGACATTTAGTTGTTTCCTTTAAAGAGAAATCGCCTTAGGGTAACCGAAGGATAGGAAATAGAGAAATTCAACTCGACCTCAGCCGTAAAATTAATTTATAATATACCATTACTAATGAATAGGTGGTAAATATATATGAAAAAGGATAATTGGATTCCTATTATATTTATACTTACCTTTATACTCTCATTCATATTTGGTTCCATTTCGACATTGGTATCAAATATGAATGTTTTATTATTAGCAATTTTATTAATAGTAATAATAGGTATAGGTATTATTTTTGATATGATAGGCGTAGCTGTCTTAAGTTGTGAAGAAGCAACCTTTCACGCAAAAGCATCTAGAAAAATAAAAGGATCCAAAGAATGCGTTAAATTAATTAAACAAGCTAACCGAACAAGTAGTATTTGTAACGATGTAATTGGTGATATTTGTGGTATCGTATCAGGAAGTATATCGGCTTCTTTAGTAGTATTACTTTTAGATACCCCTATAATGTCAATTCTTCTAACGGCGGTTGTTTCAGCTTTAACGGTCGGGGGCAAAGCTATTGGTAAAAGAATTGCTATTGACCATGCCGAAGACATTACTTTTATGGTTGGTAAACTTTTAAGTAAATTTAATTTTAAAAAGAAAAATAAATAAAACATCTAGTAATTTAGATGTTTTTTTTGTATAATTAAAATGGTGATAATATGCTAGGAAAGATTATTCAAGTAATAGGGGATAGTGTTAGAATACAATTAACAACTAATTTATATGATTTAGATAATCTAATGGGTAAAAATGTTATCTTTGAAGAACCAGATATAAAAATAGTCGGTGAAATCTTAGAAGGAAACACTACTTATTTAGACATTAACTTAGTAGGAGAAATAGTTGCCGGTAAATTTATCTATGGAAGTATTGTTAAACCATCTTTTAAAGCACCTTGTCGAATTATAACAACTGAGGAATTAGATATCATGTATCAAAATGATCCCAATTCTAATTCTATTAACATGGGTTCATCTGTTATTTATAAGAATTATCATATCTCATTAGATGTTAATGGCTTTTTCTCTAATCACTTTGCTATTTTAGGTAATAGTGGTTCTGGTAAAAGTTATTCAACTTCTAGAATCTTACAAAATATCTTTTATGAAGCTGGGAACCGGATTCCATTTCGGACTAATATCTTCTTATTTGATGCTTATGGAGAGTATCAGCCCGCTTTCCATCAGATCGGTAAAAATAACCCTAATTTAAATTATAAAGTTATTACAACCGATTTAAATAGTACCGAATATCAACATTTAGCCATTCCGTTTTGGTTACTAGGCGTTGATGACATAGCTTTATTATTGAATGCTAATGACGAAAATCAAATTCCTATTATTGAGAAAGCTTTAAAACTAGTTGGATATTTTACTCGAAGTGAAGAAGAAGTAATTGATCAAAAAAATGATATTTTAGCCCGAAGTATTCTAGATATTATCTTCTCTGGAAAAAGCCCAAGTGAAATAAGAAATAAATTAACCTCAGTTCTAACCAAATTTAAAACCAAAGATATCAACTTAGAAATATCCTTAACCAAAGGTGGGTGGAGTAGGACTGTTAGACAATGCTTATATATTGAAGAATCTGGAAAATTTGCCGATATCGAATTAGTAATCCAATACTTAGAAGGATTTACCCAAAACGAATTTCAATTAACATTACCTAATGGAACTTTTGCTTATGGATTAAAAGAATTTTCACTAGCTTTAGAATTTGCTCTTATCAGCGAAGGTGTCCTAACTAGTGAGAAAGTATTTGATTATGCTAATGCTCTAAAAATAAGATTAAATACTTTAATTAATAGTGATTATGCTAAATTCTTTGAATATCTTAATTTTGTTACGGCTGAAGGCTATATAAAAGATTTATTAACAGCTGCTAATGGTAGAAAAGCTCAAATAATCAACTTTAACATTAATTATGTAGATGACCGCTTTGCTAAAAACTTAGTTAAAATATATTCTAAATTATTATTTGACTATACCGCAAAATTAAAAGATCGTGGATCAATTGCTTTTCATATTCTTTTAGAAGAAGCTCACCGTTATGTTCAAGAAGATATTGATGTTAAACTATTTGGTTATAATATTTTTGAACGAATTGCTAAAGAAGGAAGAAAGTATGGGATTCTACTTGGAATGATTAGCCAAAGACCGTCTGAGCTTAGTGAAACAGCTATTAGTCAGTGTAGTAATTTCCTAGTGTTCAAGATGTTTCATCCTAATGATTTAGCTTTTGTAACATCAATTTTACCAAATATCAGTAGTAATTTAATTAACAAATTAAAAACGTTCCATTCAGGAACCTGTATTGCTTATGGTAGTGCTTTCAAAATGCCGGTTGTCGTAAATGTTGATGAACCAAATCCTGGACCACTTAGTCAGAATGTTAACATAAGTAAAGTTTGGTATATAGATCAACAACAATAAGAAACTTATTATGTACTTAAAATACTTATCTAGTCTTAGCCTTAATAAAAGATAGAGCTAGGTAAGTATTTTCTTATTAAAATAACTATAAGTTGACATTTTGTTAAGATAATGTTAAAATAGTCACCCATAAGCAGGTGATAATATGGGAAGTAGAGAAATTTTAGAATTATTTATTAATGAGGAAAATTATGAAGTCGATATTGAAACAATGATCGAGATAGCTTTTGCTAAATATAAGGAAATAAAAAAACACTCAGTAAAATATAACTCTTATGATTTTGTTCCACAAAACTTAATCAAGTTATATTATAGTAGCGATAACAATCGTTCAGATTTTTCAAGGATAATGAAAAATTTTAAAAAGAGATATATTGAACAAGAATCTAAATTAGAAGGTGTTCATACGGTTGAAGAAATTGATGGATTAGGAGTAGTTTATGATTATATAAGAAGTGATGATTGGAAAATGTGTCCAAATATTTATATTCTTATGATGATTAATTTGAAGTTATATTCTTTAACGCCTTATCCAGAAGCTGGAGGTAAACTTAGAAATGCTAATTGTATTTTAGAAGGTTCAGGGATAAATGCTTATCCATACAATCAAATTTCTGCAGCTATTACTGAGTTATATCCTGTCTTTGATCAATTATTAAAAAGAGGAGAAGCATTAAATGCTAATGCTAGTGTTGACACTGAAGACATGATAATTGATTATATCGATGCTTGTTTAAGATTAAAATGTCATTTAATTGAAATCCATCCATTCCCTGACGGTAATGGAAGAACAACTAGGGCCCTAGTTAATTTATTATTTAAAGTAGCAGGATTACCGCCAGTATATGTTCGTTCAACTGAGAGAAAGAAATATTTAAAAGCTATGAATAAAGCTATTGTTGAAAAAGATTATAGCCTTATTAATAAATTCTATTATTATAAAATATGTGATTCTATCTTACAATTAGATGTTAATGAAAGAATCAAAAAAGATATAAAATTAAGAAAACTAACCAAATAATTATTTCATCAGTTAATTCTTCCAAATGTTTATAATTAAACGTTTGGAAGAATTGCCTAAAAGAAAGGAAGTACAATTCATGAAAATACAAAATGTAAAAGGAAGTATGGATTATTTACCAGAAGAACAAATTATTCGCAATAAAGTTATTAATACTTTAAGTAATACTTTTGAAGAATATGGCTATTTACCAGTTGAGACAACAACTTTATGCTATTACGACTTATTAGCGTCTAAATATGCTGGTGGAGCCGAAATCTTAAAAGAAGTATATAAATTAAATGATCAAGGTGAAAGAAATTTAGCCTTAAGATATGATTTAACGGTTCCATTTTCTAAAATAATCGCGATGAACAAAGGCTTAAATTTACCATTTAGAAGATACGAAATTGGGAAAGTATTTAGAGATGGTCCTGTTAAAGTAGGAAGAAACAGAGAATTTTATCAATGCGATGTCGATGTATGTGGTATTGAAGGTCAATATGTTGAAGCTGAATTATTCTCAATGGCTTTCTCTGGTTACAATAAGCTAGGTATAGATATTTATATCGAATGGAACAATCGCAAATTCTTATCAGGCCTAATACTAGAAAGTGGTATTGAAGAAGCTTTAATTTCTCCAGTTATCCTATCGGTAGATAAACTTGCTAAAATAGGTGAAGATGGGGTAAAGAAAGAATTAGAAAGTTATAATATTTCAAAGAATAGTCTCGATAAATTATTTAGTTATTTTAAAATTAATATAAGTGATTTAAAAAGTACTTTTGAGGCTAGTAATAATTCTTTATTAAAAGAAGGTATTGAGGAAATAATTAATCTAGATAACTATTTAAATGGTCTAGGATTAAATGAAGCAAAATTTACTCCATACTTAGCAAGAGGTCTAGAAATATATACTGGTACTGTCTGGGAAGTATTCGATAAAAATCAAACTGTAACTTGCGCTATTGGAGCTGGAGGCCGTTATGATAGAATAATTACTAACTTTATTAATGATGGCAATACTTATCCAGCTGTTGGTATGAGTTTCGGTTTAGTACCAATATGCGAGATTTTAAACAAAAACAATGAAGAAAATACTAATTCTTTATATGATTTATATATTGTTCCGATGTCTCTTGACGAAGAAATCGAAGCCCTAAAATTAGCTAACGCTCTTCGAAATAAAGACATCAAAGTAATGATTGAAATGAAAAAAAGAAAGATAAAGAAATGTATGGAATGGGCTAATAAAAATAATATTGGTTATGTTATCGTTATTGGTAGCGATGAAGTTAAATCTCATGAAATAGAAATAAAAGATATGAATAATTATAATACTAATAAGGTATCAATAGATGATATTGATGCAATGATTGATATTATAAAAAAATAAATTGTATAAAGAATCTTCTTTTGTACCATTATGGTTATGAAAGGAGAATTTTTATATGGCACGTCACAAAGTAGAAATCTGTGGCGTGAATACTGCGAATATTAAAGTATTAACCTCAGAAGAGACTAAGGAGTTATTTCAAAAAATGAAAGAAGGGGACCCATTTGCTAGAGATGATCTAATTAATGGCAACCTAAAATTAGTTTTATCGATATTAAAAAGATTTTCCAATAAGACTGATAATTTAGATGATTTATTTCAAGTTGGTTGCCTAGGTCTAGTTAAGGCGATTGATAATTTTGATACTAACTATGATGTAAAACTATCTACTTATGCCTGTCCCATGATTTTAGGAGAAATTAAAAGATACTTACGCGATAATTCGGCTTTAAGAGTTAGTCGAAGCATTAAGGATTTAGCTTATAAAACATTAAAGTTAAAAGAAGAACTAACCACTAGTAATGGCGTTGAACCAACCAATGCCGAAATAGCCAAAATATTAGAAGTTACTGAATATGAAGTTAGTAATGCTATTGAATCATTAAGAGAACCTATGAGTATGTATGAACCTATCTATAATGATGGAGGAGATACCATTTACTTATATGATCAAATAAGTAATAAAAAAGATGAATATGATTTAGATTATAAATTAGCGGTCGATAAAGCTATGCTTAATTTAAAAGAAAGAGATCGTCAAATTATTGAAGAACGTTTTATAATTGGTAAAACACAAATGGAAATAGCCTCTGAACTTGGTATCAGTCAAGCGCAAATATCTCGAATTGAAAAAAATGCTATTAAAACATTAAAGAAAAGTATTAAATAAATTTTATTATGAAAGAAAAGTACTTATCAGTATTTTACTATCATAATATTCTATTTACTAGTTTATAGAATAAAATAGAGTAGGTGGTAACCATGAATTTATCTGATTTACAAGAAAAAGAAGTGATAGATATCTCAACTGGCAAAAGAATAGGTACTATTATAGATATAGTAATTAGTATGGCGGGTAATATATCTAAATTAGTTTTAGAAGATAGAAAAAATACCCGAAAATTATTTTCTAAAACCCAAGAAGATATTTATCTAGATTGGAAACAAATTATTAAAATAGGTGATGATATTATCCTAGTAGATAGCAAAAACGATTTAGAATATTACTCCTAAAAAGATATTCTGATACCCTTGTAAAGAATATCTTTTTATTATATAATTGACGTATAGGGTGATTATATGGGTAAGTTAAATAACAGAGGGTTTACATTGGTTGAAGTTTTAGCTGTTATTGCTATTATAGCTATATTAGGTCTTATAGCAATACCTAGTGTTTTAAGTGCTATTAATAGTAGCAGGCAAGCTAGTTATGATATCTTAGTTGAAGATATTATCATTGCTAGCAAACAACTTTATGAAGAAGTTAATTTTGTTGGAGTAAATTCTGATTTATTACATTATGACACTAATGGTAAAACGGCTAATGTAATTATAATCGATACCTCTACTAAAAAGATTGAAGTAAATTTACAAACCTTAGTAAGTAATGGCTTTTTAGGTGGTACTAATAATCCTGATAAAAGTGGAACAAATAAAAATAGTAAAATTATTACTAATCCTAAGTCTGAGGAAGACATAGGAGATTGTAATATTATTATAACTAAAGAAGTTAATAGTGATTATAATACTAGTTATATAATTGCAAGTAATTCCTCTAATAGTAAGTGTCCAACAACTGAGGAATATGCTAAAGTATCATAGTAAGGAGTGTAGTAAATATGGAGTTAGTAGGAAATTCATGGGATGAAATATTAGATTATGAATACCATCAAGAATATTTTAAAAGGGTAGTTGCATTTATTAATAAGGAGTATAAGGAAAAAACGATTTTTCCACCTAAAAGCCGAATTTTAAGAGCTCTTAACTTAACTGATTATAAAGATGTAAAAGTAGTTATATTAGGTCAAGACCCTTATCATGGTGAGGGTGAGGCTAATGGTTTAGCTTTTGCTGTATCAAATGGAGTTCGACTTCCACCATCATTACAAAATATTTATAAAGAATTAAATCAAGATTTAGGAATACCAATCGCTAATGTTGGTAATCTAGAATGTTGGGCTAAAGAAGGGGTATTATTATTAAATACTGTTTTAACAGTTGAAAAAGATAAAGCTGCTTCTCACAAAAATATTGGCTGGGAGCACTTTACTGATGCCATTATAAAAAAGTTGAATGAAAAAGATACCCCAATAGTCTTTATTTTATGGGGAAATTTTGCTCGCAGTAAAAAAGTATTTATAACTAATCCAAAACATTATATTGTTGAGTCTACTCATCCATCTCCATTTTCAGCCCATCATGGCTTCTTTGGTAGTAAACCATTCTCTAAAACTAATGAATTCTTAAAGAAAAATGGCATCAAAGAAATTGATTGGCATGTTTATTAAGCTAATAATCTAGTTGTAATCCTTAAAGAGAGTATAAGAAAATATAAGTATTTTAAATAAAGAATAAAAAACAATTGACAACCCCTTTTAAAAATGTTAACATATAGTACAAATTTGAAGTGGGGGAATATTAGATGAGAAATATTATAAAATATGTAGGCATAATCCTAGTAATTGCCGGTGTACTATTAGTTATGAAAAACTTATTCGCTAAAGATAGTAATTGGAATAGCAATGACCAAAAAGAAAATAAGATTGAAGAAGTTGTATACTATAATGCTAGAATTAAATTACTAGATAAAGAAACTGATTCTTATTTAACTGGTGCTAAACTTGTTTTAAAGGATGAAAATAACAAAATAGTTGGTGAATGGACTACTGAAGCTGGTGTACACTTAATTAATAAGTTAGAAAAAGGTAAATATACTTTAACTCAAACGGAAGCACCTGAAGGATATCATTTAAGTCAAGAAGTTATAACTTTTGAAATTAAAAGTACTGATAAAGAAGTAACTATGTATAATACTAAAATGACTGAAGAAGAAATTAAGGCTGAAAAGGCTAAGAATACTACTGCTAATGAAGTCGGTGTAGATAATACGGCTTCAAGTAAAAGTATTTTATCTGTGATAGTTGCTATTATAACAACTATCTTAGGTATATCTTTAATCTATAAAGAAAAGAAGAACTATTAATCGGGCTAAATATAATCTTTTAGTCTTTTTTTTCTTGTTATTTTGCTAATTAAGTTTTATAATAAAGAAGTGTTAAAGAAAGAATGGTGATATAAATGAAACATAAAACAGTACCTATAACACTATTAACAGGTTATTTAGGTAGTGGTAAAACAACTTTAATTAATCATATTTTAACTAATCAATCTAACAAAAAAATAGCCGTTATCGTTAATGATATTGGTGAAATTAATATTGATGCTACCTTAATTGAACAAGGTGGTATCGTAACCGAAAAAGATGAATCGCTAGTAGCTTTATCCAATGGTTGTATTTGTTGTAACTTAAAAATGGACTTAGTTGGTCAAATTATCGATATCTTAAAACAAGATAAATTTGACTATATCGTTATTGAAGCTAGTGGTATATGTGAACCACTACCAATTGCTCAAACAATAACTGCCATTCCTGAAATGTTAGTTAGTAATAGTGGTGAAGATATATGTAAATTAGATTCTATTGTAACCGTAGTAGATGCCTTACGTCTAAAAGATGAATTTAACTGTGGCAATAACTTAACTGAAGAAAATATCGATGACGAGGATATCGAAAAACTAATTATTGAACAATTAGAATTTTGTAATATCATTATCTTAAATAAAGCTAGTGAAGTAAAAAAACAAGAATTAGAAGAAATTAAGGCTGTAATTAGAAGTATTCAACCACAAGCTAAAATTATTGAGACAGACTATTCTAAGGTAGATATTAATGAAATTTTAGATACTAATATTTTTGAACAAGAAAGTGGCATTATGACTACTGGATGGATTGAAGCTCTTGATCATCATGATCAGCACCACGAACATGATCACGATGATGGAAGTAGTGAAGCCCTAGAATATGGTATTCAAACCTTTGTATACTATCGAAGAAGTCCGATGAATCGAAAAATGTTTTGTAATTGGTTAGATGAAAAATGGGATAAATCAATCATTCGTACTAAAGGAATGGTATACTTTACCGACGACATGGATACTGCTTATATGGTAGAAAGTGCTGGTAATAGTAAAAGTTTAGTTGATACCGGACCTTGGGTATGCGCTATGCCTGATAGTGAACAAACTTATATCTTAGAACAAAATCCTGATATAAAGGAAGAATGGGATTCTGAATACAAAGATCGAATGAACAAAATTATTATTATAGGAAAAAACATTGATAAAGAAGCTATTATAGCCAAATTAGATAGTTTTCTAGACTTATAATACTTATATAGAATAATCTTCATAAGTATTTTAAACTAATAACCAAATTATTCTTGTTATTTCTAAAAATAAATGCTAAAATAATTATAGAAATGTGAAATATCATTTCTCGATTTGTCCTCGTAGCTCAGCTGGATAGAGCAATCGCCTCCTAAGCGATAGGTCGGAAGTTCAAATCTTCTCGAGGACGCCATTATTGATTATAAAAGTCTTGAAAACAAAGATTTTTAAGACTTTTTTTCTATGTAAAAAGTAAGGGTTAAAACAGACAAAAATTATCTATAAAATTTTATACGAGGAGGAATCAAAATGACCTTATATGAAGAACTATATCATAATACACCAAATTTATCTAAATTTTATCGGTTTGAAGGACTAAATTCATATCCATATTTTTGCTTTCAAAACGAACAATATTTAACTAATATTATAAAATATATTTATTTCTCTAAAAATGAAAAACATCATATGTATTATGTCACCAAAAAATTACGTCAATTAATTTCAAAAGAAATTTTAAAAGATATGGATCTTCAATTTAATAAAAAAGTATTATTAGATTCAAGAACATTTGCCGAAATAGAGAGATATATTGAAAATTATTCATTTGAAGATAAAATGATTAGTATAGAATTTAGCCTATTACCAATTATCGACTCACTATTAGATAAAAATACTATTAGTAATAGAAGAAAGCATGCTAATGATCGGAGAGTCGAAAAAGTAGATTCTAATATTCATAGTGGTGGCTACGGTTTTTGTGAAGAATGGTTAAAAGTATTTAATTTACTAACATTATTTTATTCATACCGAAGAATAACCAATGACAACATATTAGAATTTCTACATATATATCGCCGAAATTTAATTGAAACCAAAAATTTCATTAATCCGGTTAGTTTTTTGTTTGAAGAAAAAACAAGGGTTGTAAAAATAAATAATAAAATTTATTGTGATTTTAATAAATATGAACTTATGGATGCTTTAGAAAGAATTGTTGAATATCAATTATTTTTTCCTGAATCAATCTTAGGTGAAAATCCTTATGAACAAATCAAAAAAGTAATTAATGAATATACTTTAAAAAGAGAACATATTTTAAAATTATCTGACTCTATATTTAAGAGGTAACTATCTAAAAAATGCTTATAAATATTATTCTTTATAAGCAATATATTAATATTATTAAATTTTCCTAACCTTTTTTAAGGTCTTTTTTTGATGCTTTTCATATTTAGATTTCTTGCTTAATAATTTTTCTTGTTCTATTTGCAAAGCCATAACATATTCTAATAAGTATAAATTACTAACTTGTTTAGAAGTTAAATCTAAAATTTTATCTAGAAAATCTCTAAAATCAGGATAATTCATTAAAATAGGAATAAAGACAGTATCTAAATTATCATTATCTAATGAATTATCTGTTAGTAAACATTGGAATATTAATTGTTTAATTTCTGTTTCTAATCTTAATTTAAGCTCATCAGTTAAAATAAGATTACTTAGATATCTTCTTCTTTCTAATTCAATTTCATATTCAATAAAAAATTTTTTTCTTTTTAAAGCTATAATTACTTCATCAAAAGAATTAAACATTTCTACATGGTTATTATAAATTTCTTGAAAATCAAAAGATTTTAATAATCCTCTTTCCTCCTCAATAGCGTCTAAACGATTTAATATTTCTTGATATTCTATTTCTGTAACAATTTTATTTTCCTTCTTCATATTATCCCTTCTTTACTTAATTATATTTAATAAAATTAACTTTACGACAAAAATATAATTACACTAGCATCCAATTTACTAAGTATTTTAAAATTAAGAATCATCTATAAACATTATAATTTCACTTGAAGTAAATTCTTTTCCATGCTATAATACAAACTATTCTTACCAAGAAAGAAGGAACAATCATGGAAAAATATATCAAGAAATTTATCAACTATGAACAAGAAAAAATGAAAAAATTAGTTCAGGAGCTAGCCAAACTAGATTTTGAAGGAAAAGCAACTAGTTACCAAAAATCCATGAAAGAAAAATACCAAAAAGAATTAATTATATCTGACAATTTTATTAAAATGTATATGATACAACCAGAAAAATGGCCCCTTTTAAGTGAAATCTTTAACGACTTTGATGTCCTTTCTAAAGAAATATCTCAAGTTAATAACTTAAATTCTAAAGAACAAATGGCTCTAATTTTTCATATTATTAAGAAAAATCTTGCGACTAATTTATTACAAAAAGATACAACTGTTATTGATTTATGGGACTTATTGAAACATAATTTTAAAACTATTACCAAAGCTGAATTAGAAAATTTAATTGAAACAGGTGAATTTAGAACTTTATTAGAACAAGACATTAATACTTTAACTAATAAAGAACAAGCGATAAGAGAAGAATTAGATCTTTTCATCGATAACTATAATATTGATATCAACAACATAATTAAAGACCATCGTCTAATTAATGAGCACTATCTTAGTAAACAAGAAACTTATACCATGGCTGACATTTTAATTACAATTAATGCTTTAAAACACTTAAAAATATCTAATGATCTTTGTGCTTCAATTGAACTAAATCTAACCCAAAAGTTAGCCAAAAGAACTAAAAAAGAAGCAACTAAATCAGTTATAATTAAATCAAATATACATAAAACCAAAACTAAAACATATAATGAAATACAAGCCGAATTATCTAACTATTTTGATTTTGATACTAACAGTCCAACTAAATATTTAGAACTAGATGACATTATTTATTGTATCTCTTTATTAATTGAATTAGGCCAAAGTAAAGAAGAATTATATACGTTTATAAAAACTGTTGATATCGCTAATAATTGTTATAAAATTAATTTAATTACTAAATATATCAGTTTGTATGATAAGTTAAAATTTTATGAAGAATCATGTGCTTACCAAAGGCAGTTAAAGAACTTAGAAGATCTATTCCAAGAATTATTCTTACTAAATAATGAAGATTATTTTTATGCTAAAAGTTATTTTGAAGAAGAATTTAATCAAATTTTAAAATACTTACCAAGAAATTCTATCTATGAAATAGAAAAAGCTAGGGAATTAATAAGAACTAAAAAATAATTAAATAATGAAATAATCGATGTGTTATTTCATTATTTTTTGGTAATAATATTAATACAAGGAGTTGATACAATGATTGAAACCAATCTTAATGAAACTATTAGCAATAATAATCTCAAAAATTTATTTAAATTTATTACTATTATTATTACCATAACTATTATGTTATTCATTATTAAAGCTTTAAAATTAGGAATATTTGAAGATAAAACTATTTTAATTAATTATATAGAACAAGCTGGTATTTTAGCTCCCATCTTTTTTATTATTTTACAACTTTCTCAAGTAATAATTCCTATTATTCCTGGAGGAATGAGCTGTGTCGCTGGTGTCTTAGCCTTTGGCCCTATAACAGGATTCATCTATAACTATATAGGCATAATCATCGGTTCAATCATCGCTTATCACTTATCTAAAAAATATGGCTTAAAAATAATCGAAAAATTCTTTCCTAAAGAAACTATTACCAAATATCAAAGTTATATAAAAACCAATACCTTTAATAAAATATTTTTAATTGGCATCCTATTTCCTGGTTTTCCTGATGATTTATTATGCTATATTGCAGGAATTAGTTCTATGAAATTTAAAACATTCTTAACCATTATTTTATTAGGAAAACCACTTTCTTTAACTATGTATAGTTTTTTTATCCATTTACTATAAAGTGATTGCTTTAGAAAAATTAATATGTTAGAATATTTTCTCGATAGGAGAGAAGTAAATGGAAAAATATATTTTAAGTAAGCTGAATAACAAAAATTTTTCTAAAGCCATTAATGAAATATATTTATTAACTGACTATAATCATCACCAATATCCCGAATACCTAAAATGGTATTATGGTAAAAATATACCAAGAGTGCTTAATGGTACTGGTGATATTATATTTTATCTAGATGGTTTAACTGTAGCTGGTTTAGCCATTTTAAAAAAAGATATTGCTGAGGTTAAAATATGTACTTTAATGATACATGAAGAATATCGAAAAAAAGGCTACAGCAAAGAATTATTAGAAAGTTCTTTTGATTATTTAGGTACTGATAAACCATTAATTACAATACCTACTAACCGCCTAGATGAGTTTCAAAAAATTATCACTGCCTATGACTGGAAAGAGAGTACAAGAACTGATAAGTATTTTACTGAAGAAGTGATTTTCAATCCCCCTAAACAATTAAGAAAAAAGTAATATCTATTTTTGTCAACTAATTGTAAAATACGTAATAACATATTTTAAATAAAAAAAATAATGTTATAATTATCCTAGAAGGAGAGATGTTTTATGAAAAGTGATAAAAGTAAAAATATAATTATTGCCTTATTAATAATTATTATAGTAATCTTAGTTGGGATAGTTGGTTTAGTTCTTACAGGTACATTATCTCTAAATACTTCTAACAATAATCAAGTTGGTGAAGAAGATAATAATGACCAAGAAGAAAAGAAAGAAGAAAAAGATCTTTTTGAAATTTCTTATAAGGAAGAAGAATATATTACTAAAAATAATAAAGGATATATAATTTCTAAAAGTACAAGAAATTTACCTGTGATAATTAATTCAAATAATCAAGAGACTGCTGATAAAATTGTTACTTCGTTAACAACGATTTCAGATAAAGAATGGAATGGCAGCATAAAGGATACGGCTGATCAAGTATCAGAGATGGATTCAGATAAAGATATGGAATTAGGAGTAAATTATTTATTTGAAACAAAAGTAGTAAATGACAATCGATTAACGTTTAAATTAGAAATGAGCGGTACTTTTGGTGGCACAACATGGGCAGGAGAGTGGGGGTATAACTATGACGCTAAAACAGGAGAACTATTGACATTGGAAAATATTTCTACAGATAATATTAAGTTGAAAGAAATTATCACTAATGAAGTTGTTAATTATATTGAAGCCAATTCTATCACTATAGTTGTAGATGATTGGAAAAATGAAGTATCTAAACTAATAAATACAACTGGTAATTGGTATTTTACTGATAATGGTATTGAAGTATCATTGCCTAAATATTCAATTTCAACCGGGGCTACAGGAATTATAAAGGTGGAAATCGCCAAAAATGTAATTAATGATTATTTAAAAGAAGAATATAAAATATAATTTAAAATTAAAATAAGTACTTATGAAGTTATAAATATAAATAAAAATACTTTCTAAGTACTTTTAAATTATATAAATTTTCGCAAATCACTTGAAAAATAAACCATATAAATATATAATTAAATTATAATACCAGAGGGTATTAATGAGACTAAGGAGGAAAAATACAATGAAAAGTTTAATTGGTGAAAATTGGAGAGACGCTAAAGACGGTAGCGTTATTGAAGTTATTAATCCGGCTACTAATGAATTAGTGGATACTGTCCCAAGTTTATCAGCTGAAGAAGTTAACGAGGCTGTTGATTATGCTTATGAGGCACAAAAAGAATGGGCTAAAGTACCAATTCATGAAAAATGTGATATCATGATGAAATTTGTTA
>JAFURK010000039.1 GCA_017480975.1 Bacilli bacterium | reverse complement strand
TCGCTCCTCAGCGTTGCCTTGTCCTTCAAATAACATTTTTTATTATATATGATGTATTAAATAATGCAATATCTAAATATGTAAAATTTTCCCTTGGAATTAACTAACTAAATATGTAAAATTTTCGCTAAGAATTCACACATTTTTAATTAGAATGCTTATAAAGATAATTACTTAGAATAAAACTTTATTATAATAATTAGATACTTCTTTTAAACATCTTCTCTAATTCATATATAGTAAACTCTATTACAACAGGTCTTCCATGAGGACAATTAAAAGGGTTATTACAAAGTCTAAGTTGATTAATAATACTTTCCATATCCTCGATAGTTATTCTAGTATTAGCTTTTATACTGGCTTTACAAGCGATAGTTGCCGCTAAATGATCATTAAATTTAGCTAGATTAAAGTTTTTTTCTTCTTTAATAATTTGTTCAAAAATGCTTCTAATAATCTTATCAGGATTATCTTTAGGAAACCATGTAGGATGGCTAGTGATCCTAAAAGAACATTGTCCAAATTCTTCTAATTTAATATTTAGGCTTTCTAAAATAGATATATTTTTCTTTAATATTAAAAATTCATTCATTGGTAATTCAATTACAATTGGAACAATAGTATCAATAGTATTTTTAGAAGGATGAGAAAGTAAGTAAGAATACTTTTCATAATTAATTCGTTCTTGAGCAGCATGTTGATCAATTAGATATACTCCTTTTTCATTTTCACATACGATATAAGTACCTAAGGCTAATCCTACTGGATATAATTCTGGTAATTTATTATTAGCGTCTTCAATATTCTCAATAGTTTTGGCTTCTATATCTTCAATTTCTAATTCTTCTAGATCAGTATTATCATTAAAATTAACTAAATTAGTTAATTGTTCTTGATAAGATACTCCATAAGTATTTTCTTTTTCCTTAATCATATTTCTATCTAAATTTAAACTTAGGTTCGCATACTTAACTGGCTTTTCAATAGTAACTACTTCTTTAGCTTCTATCTTAGGTATTAATAATTTTTCTTTAATCTTATCAGTAATCATATCCTTAATTAAAGTCTTTAAATCATCAAAATTACTAAACTTAATATCTAATTTAGAAGGATGAACATTAACGTCAATTAAACTAGGATCAGTTATAATATTTAAAACGACAATAGGATACCTAGTATCTTCTTTAAAACTACTGTAAGCTTCATTAATAACTTTATTTAAACTAGCATTTTTTATTACCCGACCATTAACTAAAGTAGTCATATAATTTCTACTAGCTCGATTAATTTCAGGCATAGATATATAGCCATTTACTTGATAATCATCATTAGACGCACTAACACTTAACATCTTCTTCGTAACATCTAGTCCATATATAGCTTTAATAACTTTAAGTAGGTTTCCAGAACCATCAGTATTAAGTAATTCTTTTTCATCATTAATAAGTCTAAATTTAACTTTAGGATAAGATAAGGCCATCTTATTGACATAATCACTGATATTAGCTAATTCCGAATAAATGCTTGACAAATGTTTTAATCGAGCTGGGGTATTATAAAATAAGTTACTAACAGTAATATTAGTTCCTGTTCTAGCTTCACAAGTAGTATCTTCTACTATGTGACCTCCCTTAATATGAATAAGGGTACCAAAGGAACTCTGACATGTTTTTAAAATTACTTCACTGACTGATGCTATGGAAGGTAAGGCTTCACCGCGAAATCCTAGAGATGAGATATTGAATAAATCATCAACGTTATATAATTTACTAGTAGCATGGCGTTGAAACGCAAGGATGGCATCATCCCGATCCATGCCAATACCATTATCAATAACTTTAATTTCTCTAATACCAGCTTCTTTTAATTCTATCTTAATTTCTGTTGCTTTAGCATCGATGCTATTCTCTACTAATTCTTTAACGATTGATACACATTTTTCGACTACTTCACCGGCAGCTATTTTATTAGCTAGTAGTTCGTCCATCACTTTAATCTTACTCATAATACTACTTCACACCTTCTTTTTTACAACTAAAATTATAACAAATACATTTTTAAAATACAACTACTATCAAAATTTAAAAGCAAGATGTTTTAGTATCTTGCTTTAGAGAGATATTAATTTTTTATTTACATTTCGATAATTTTTTTATTTCATCAATAGTTTTACCAGTAATATTAGCAATGTTTTCTAATGATATATTGTTTTGAAACATACTTTTAATTGTCAATTCTATTCCTTGCTCTATTCCTTGTTCAATTCCCTGCTCTCTTCCTTCCTGTAAACCTTTGGTTTTGGCTTCGGTTGCGATTGAACGTCTTTCCCATTCAGCCCATTCTAAAGCTTCTTCTTCAGTGTAGAATAAATCTTCACGAGTTAGTTTATCTAATTTCCCCATAATTCGATCCCTTTCTTTATTAG
>JAFURK010000038.1 GCA_017480975.1 Bacilli bacterium | reverse complement strand
GTATTATTAAAACAAGCATAAAAAGAGGAATTAATCCAATGTGCTCAATAAAAGATATTTTTGAAAATAAAGTTTTATTTGGAATTTAAAAAGGACAATTTTAACTGTCCTTATTTTGAGTGGATGTCTGAGTAGTAACAGAAAGCAAGAAATTTATCTTAATATTTTAGCCAAAACTATTGACATGTGAGCAATTATGTCTTATAATTTTAATTGCCTACTTGATTATTGCAAGCGTGGTTTAACGATTAGAATCCGGCCTTGCCAAGGCTGGGACGAGGGTTTGACTCCCTTCGCTTGCTCCATAAAAAAATACCTAGTACTTTAAGTACTAGTTTTTTTATGGAGCAAAAAGAGAGTCAAACCTTTACTCGTCCCTTCTATCCCTGTATACTTTTCTTAAATTTTACAATATCTTCTTTTATAAAATTCCATCTTACACATACGATATATCTTTCTTTTTCATTCTTTGAATCCCTAGCTAAGTTTCTCTTTTTAGGCCCAATCGTCATACAAGCAATATGAGGCGAAGTAAAATAATTACACCTTTTTGATAAAATTAAATCATATATATCATATTTCAGCAGCCATACATAATCATGGATAGTCCCACAAACTAAAGCATCTATATCATAATCAGAGTTTCTTCCTCTAACAATAAATCTATCTACCATATCAACAATTATTTTTGTCTTATTGATACTTTTATTAAAAATATCAATTTCAGCTTGATAAAATTTTTTATATTCTTCTGAACTCAACACATTTGAAAAATCTAATTTACCTTCTTCATCTCTCATATAACCATAATGATAGCTAACATATTTATCTATAATCTTATATGGAATTCCTAATTTTTCTAAATATCTTTTAAATTCTTGAATTTGTTCATGATGGATAGAATTACTATGCCCACATTTTAAACTAATATTCTTTATATGATTCTTATACTTAATAAATATATCTGTTTTTTGTACAGTCTTGTTTTTCCAAGACTTTATCATTTCCTCTTCATTAATTACATCTCCAAATAATTCTTTTAAAAATTCTTTGGAATTATCATCTAATTCATAAAAGTATTTGTCATTAAATAAATTCACAAAATCTTTTTCATTTTGATATCCGTAGTTCATTTTTACCTCCTTAAAAAGGAGCATGCCCCTACAAAGACATACTCCCGAATAGATATATTTTTCTTGACCCAAAATATAAATTATCGACTTAAATTTTAATAATTAATAATCAACATATGACAAGTCAGTTGATATAAAAATATTATAACAAATAAATTTAAAAAATAAAACAAAAATACATTATATTTATTACTTGAGGATACTATCTAAGAATGGTATAATATTTGTAATTAATTATGATGTGAAACAAAAGATAATTGCATCAGATTGGAGAAGAGTATGAAAAATAAATTTTTATTTATGCTTTATGCAGTTTGTATAGGAGGTATTACCGGTTTAATCATTTGGAGTTTCTTAAGAGTTATGAATATTAGTATTGGTTTTATTTGGGAAACTTTGCCTGATATGATTGAAATTCCATTCTATACAATTATAATATGTACAATTGGTGGTTTATTAATTGGAATATGGAAGAAAAGACATGGAGATTATCCTGAAGAATTAGAGGAAGTTATGTCAAAAGTTAAAAGAGATGGTAAATATCCTTATACAAATATAGGGGCCATTTCTATATCAGCAATATTACCTTTAATTTTTGGCGGAAGTATAGGACCAGAAGCTGGCTTGACGGGAGTTATTGCTGGGTTATGCACTTGGATAGGAGATAAATTCAAGTATTTATTCAAGGAGATGAAAGAACTAACTCAAATTGGTATTAGTGCAACACTGGGAACCATTTTTAATTCTCCTATGTTTGGATTTATAGAACCAATTGAATCTGAAGAAGATGTCGTTTTACCAAAAACTTCTAAGTTAGTATTATATTTTTTATCGATTTTGGGAGCCTTGGGGACTGCTCTACTGTTGAATAATTTGTTTAATTCCAAAATGATGATGGCTTCTTTTGATGATTTTATAATTGGTACTAAGGAAGTATTATTTATAATTCCTCTTATTTTTATTGGGGTAATCGCTGGATTAATATATCATTTTTCAAATAAATTGATAATAAAAATTTCTGAACCTATAAAAAATTTTATAATAATAAAATGTACATTGGCTGGATTGTTATTGGGAATTGCTGGAACTTTGTTGCCGTACACAATGTTTTCTGGGGAACATCAACTTCACGAAGTCATGAATTCTTGGCAAGAAATAGGTGCGATAACACTATTAATTACAGCTATTGTTAAATTATTAATAACTAATATTTGTATAAATTTTGGATTTAAAGGTGGGCACTTTTTCCCTTGTATTTTCTCTGGTGTCTGTATTGGTTATGCTTTTAGTATTATATTAGGAATTGAACCTATTTTTAGCGTTATTATAGTAACAACTACATTAATATCATTTTTGTTAAAAAAGCCTTTATCGGCAGTTTTATTACTTATAATAGTTTTTCCTGTAGCTAAGATACCAATTATGTTATTAGCTGCAGTTATAGGTAGTTTTATTGCAACACATATAAATACTAAAAATCATAATATTTAATTCAAATACTAGTGTAGTTTTAAATAATCTATTATTAGTCTTGAAGAATACTTAGATTATTTGTTGTTCTTTATAGTGATATCAAGATTATTAATGAAGAGAAGTTAGTAACTTCATACCTTTCGATTCTATTTGAATTTTAGTTTCTTTGTCAAATAGTAATTTGTAACATAAAAATGTATCGCCTTATATATAATTGGCATATATATTTTATTATAGTAATAAAATACTTATGAAGTCTATTCTACTTAATTAGTTAATACTTAATTATTTAGTTATAATCTTCATAAGTATTTTTTATTTCAAAGTTAAAATTCACATTACTATATTAAGAATGTGAATTTTTTTACTTATGTATTAATACCAACCTCTATTTTATTTAAAAAAATTTATGATAGGTTCTTTTTTTTCTAATACTTTACGTTTAATTGAAACTACTTCATCTTTATTTACATTAAATACCCATTTTACTAAGGCAATATTACCATTTTCTATTTCTAGACATGTAATGCCATTGGGATGGATACAACTTCCATCATTGAAATAGAGACTTTGACCTACTTTAGGAAATATTGCGCGATGAGTATGGCCAGCGATAAGTATTTTATTGTTTTTTATACTCCACTCTCTTAATTTTTTTTCTTTCTTTTTGGTAACTTGATAATTTTTAGCCGCATCTGTAGGATCTTTTACTATAAATTGTTCAAATGTTCTCCATACATGTCGAACAAGAAATCTTGAAAGTCGCCAAAGATTACTATTGAGAAAATCAACTTGATGTCCGTGGATTAAAAAGATATCATAATCTTGATAATTTAAAACTAATGACTCGTATACTGTTAAACCATCTAATAAAGGCATATTTTGTTTTGTTTCTTTATCATAATATTTATAGAAATATTTTTCTAAAACTGTGGAAGATTTT
Source organism: Bacilli bacterium (assembly GCA_017480975.1). Lineage (GTDB taxonomy): Bacteria > Bacillota_I > Bacilli_A > RF39 > UBA660 > RUG11198. The sequence goes on along the minus strand of JAFURK010000038.1, from coordinate 20,279 downwards.
TTAGATATATCGTGATTGCCATAAATCATAATTAGGCGATTTAAGTCATAAAATTTCTTTAATTGTTTGAATATATCTAGATTAACCTCTACTATATCATTATAATTTTTTACCTCCCACATCTCATCTCCGTCACCTAGCTCTATATAAGTAAAGTTATTATTATAATAATAGCGTAAAGAAGCTTCATATATACTTTGGTTTTTAATAAAGTTATCTAAATTGTCTCCCGCACCACGATGACAATCACTCATAATAACTATTTTGGTATTATTATCGATAAGCATTCTTTTAGATTCGTTAAAGATTTTATCTAATTTTTTGCTCATGACTTATTCGACCTACTTTCTGGGTGAGGATCACGTTCAATCAAAGCTACATTTTGTTCCTTTTCACTAAATATTTTTTTATTGATTTTATCAGAAATTTCTTGATTTTCAGGAACATTTCTTAATAAACGAGGAATAAAATCATTTAGAATGATTATTTTTTTATTAGTATTAATTTTAGAGTCATCGATTTTATTATCATCGATTAAATCATCTAAGTATTTATTGTACAATTCAACATTTTTGCAATTGAAATACTGTCTTATTGAATCAGTAAGCCATGTTCTGGTCCATACTTTCTTAGTACGAGGTTTGATATATTTAAAACAGAAAGTATTATCAATTACTATAAAATCTTTAGAAGTATAACCTAGTTTTTTAAATGCAGTTAAAAAAGCATCTAACATTTTTTGATTAGGGAAATTAATATTAATATCCATTGCAAGTTCCCTAGGATTACTAAATAATCCTAATTTAAAGATAGCTAGCCACCAATGTTTGGCATTTACTCTAGTTATTACTTTACCTTTCTTATATAGTACTAGGTACATGTTTAGCATTTCACAATCATCAACAGGCAAATAGACAGTTTTTTTATTTACTTTTTTTTCCTTAGTACAATAGATGCCTATTTCAGCACCAGTTACAATTCCATATTGTCCTTTCCAAAAAGTTATTAACCAATTTTTATTATTATAATTAAATCTTATAGGTTCAGTATCAATGATCATTCTAAAGATTGGGGCTAAAACATCATACATGTGGGTATAACCAAAGTTTTTTTGCCAAGCATTTTTGGTTGAATAAAAGATATCTTTTTCAGAATGGTAAGCAAAACCTGCAGCCGAAAATCCATCATAAGAAAATTTACCATACTTTGTAACAATTAGATATAAAATTAATTTAATTAAAAGGAAAAGTGTCGGTATAATAAGTAAATATAATATTATCATATCATCACTACCATTTCTATGATATGATATGTAAATGATATAAAATGAATAAAGACAATTAACATGGACTAAATAATATTTTTATTAAAATGCTTACAAATTTTTTTACTATTACTTAGATTGAGCTAGATAGATAGTATTAACTTTATAAGTATTTTATTTAAGTGTTAATATTTTCTAATATTCTAATAAAATGATTAGCTTCTCTTACTACATGATCGGCTAGTAAAGGAATAATTATACTTTTTATTTTACAGTTTAAGATACCTTCTTCACCTGTTACTTTGAAGTCTCTAAATTTGATGGTTTCATTTAAACTGGCATTAGTTAAATAGGTTGGATTATTGCGATAGTTTCTAATAATTTTTTTGTATTCATCAGCGTATTTATCAGCAGTTAAGATTAAATTATGTTCGCTTGGATCTAATAATCCACGAATAAATTCAGCATGTTCTTTCATGATAGTATTCCAAAATATTTCTTGTTCATATAATTCATTTTTGGTAAAAGGACTTCTACTCTCTACTCTGCTTAATAAATTGTGATACATTTTAGCTTCATTCATAATATGTGATATTAATAAAGGATAGTTAGTTGTATACAGTTTACAGGATAGAACACTATTTAAAATATCGTTCTTAAATTTAATTAAGTTTTCGACTAAAGGTATCGTTTGTTTATTAATAGTACTAATCTCATTTAATAGCTCATTAGTCACTTTAACTCGCCCACTTTTTAAATTTAATTCGTTTAAGGTAATATCAACATCAATAAAACCACCAGTTAGTTTTCTTGTTTGGCTTTCAGCTAAATAAGTATTTTTGGTAACAATTTCATTAGACGCTAGTAATTGGTTAGTAACATTACCATTAGCGAGATAAACTATTTTGTTTAAAATATTCGAAAATGATTTTTGAAATTCTTGGGCTACTTGTTTTAGTTTGGCGTCTTTTTCTAAAAAAGCTGCTTCTAAGAATAGGCTATGTTCCTTCATGATACGGTCAAAAAATAAGTGTAATTCTAAAGATAATCTTATATATTCGTTATTATTCATCTTTTTCCTCCTAATTAATATATATGATTATATTAAGAAGAAAACTACTTATTATTTGGCTTAAGTGAAAAGATTAGTTTTAAGGTAAGCATTTTAATTAAAGTACTGATGTAGTTTTTACTATTTACTTAGTTTGGGATAGTTAAAATAGTTACTTCTTGATAAGTATTTTAGAATAATATTATTTAAATAACTAGTTGTAAATTTTGATTATATATGGTAAAATATTCCATGTTAAGTTACTTGTTATGGGGAATTTGTTTTGGGGATAGGTGTATTTAGATATGGATGAAAAAAAGATATTAATTATTTTAAATGGGGAAGATAAAACTAAGGATATAGAACTAATTGAAGAGATTGAGGACAAAATAAAGGTAAAATTTAAAAATGCTGAGAAGAAATATTCTTATGATAAGGTTAATGTTATAGTTAAAGAAGAGGCTGAAGTTATAGATTGTAGTGATAAAGATATTTATTATAAGGGACTGCTATTACTTAATATTGATAAGGTTATTAGATTTGAAGAATGGATAAAGGTTATATTTAAAAATAATTATACCAAGGTCCTTGAATATGATAAGGTTTCTTTTAAAAATATTGAAAAAAAGAATGCTACTAAGGATATTATTAGTTATTTTAAGGAAATAGCTAAGTATGTTGATGGTGGTAATGATGAAAATGAAGGCGATGAGTCTAAGGAAACTTTTTTGGAAAGAGAATATAATAAAATTAGTTATGTAGAACATGAAAGTGTACTTAGTTATTATATTAATAAAAAAGATTTAGTTCAAAATGAGGATGGAGTTGGCGATATTATTTTTCCTTTTGGATTTAATATTAGTCAGAGAAAAGCTGTTGAAAATGTTTATAAGAGTAATATTTCTATTATTAATGGGCCGCCGGGTACGGGTAAAACACAGACTATATTAAATATTGTAGCTAATTTGGCTATTATGCAAGGTAAAACAGTAGCTGTAGTTTCTAATAATAATGAAGCGGTTAAAAATGTTCGAGATAAATTGAATAAGAATGGCTATGGATTTATTTGTGCTAGTTTAGGAAGAAAGAAAAATAGAGAGAAGTTTTTTGATAATTTACCTAAAATTACGCTAAAAGGTTTTGATACTAATTATGATATAGATGAGTTATTAGCTGAATTAAGGATATTAAATGTTAAGTTAGATAAGTTACTTGAATTAAATAATGAAAGGGCTAAATTAGAGCGAGAAATAAATAATTATAAGTTAGAGCAGAAGCATTTTAATAATTATTATGAAGAACAAGGAATTGTTAATGATTTTATATATCCAGAAACATCTGATAAGATTTTAGAATTGTTGTTTGAAATTCAAATGATAAATGAGCGGGCTACTAGCTATAATTTGATGTATAGGATAAGTTCATTTTTTAAATGTGATTGGCTATATAACAAGTTAAGAGAAGTTTTTTATTATAAGCTTTTGTATAAAACAAAAATGGCTTTGAAGTATAATATTAAAGATATTGATGATTTTAAAGAAAACTTCTTGGATTATATATCGGGATTACAAAAAGAGTTTTATGTTGTAAAGATTGAAGAATTAGTTAATGATTATAATAATGTTGTTGAAATATTAGAACAAGCTAAATTTGATAAATTACAAGAGAGACATAAATTTATTTCCACAGTTTTGTGGCAAAAACGTCTATATGATAGGTATAATAATCTTACAAGAGAAGAATTTGACATTAAAAATTATAAAAGAAATATTAATAAGTTTTTGGAACGATTTCCAGTGGTATTAAGTACAACTTATTCTTTAAGAAATTCAATTCCTGAGGGATTCATGTTCGATTATGTTATTATGGATGAAGCTTCACAAGTTGATTTATTAGCAGGTTCACTTGCTTTAGCTTGCGCTAAAAATGCAATTATCGTCGGGGATGAAAACAACTTCCACAAATTGTTGATTTAAAAATTAAAGATAAAGTTGGTGGTTTAGAAGTTGATTTATGTCATGATTATTTTCAAAATAGTATATTATCTGCTTTAATAAAAACTTATGGTAATTATGTTCCATGTGAGACTTTGAAGGAACATTATAGGTGTCATCCTAAAATTATAGAATTTTGTAATAAAAGATATTATGATAATAAGTTAATTGCTTTTTCTAATGAGGAACATTTAAAGAGTGAAAAGCCATTAGTTTTATATTATACAGCTGAGGGAAATCATATGAGAAAAATTACTAGGGGTAATAAGTTAGGAACTTATAACCAAAGAGAATTAGATGTAATTAAAGATGAAGTCTTGAAAGATGATAGAATAATTGATTGTAAAGATGAAGAAATTGGCATAACTACTCCTTATAGATTACAAGCTAATAAGATGGCGGCTTGTTTAGAAGCGGAGATTGAAAGTGATACTATTCATAAGTATCAGGGACGCGAAAAAGAATTAATGATTTTGTCAACGGTTTTGGATAGTAGTTATTGGGGAAAGCGTGGAATTAGTTTTGTAGATGATCCATGTATGATAAATGTAGCTGTTTCAAGAGCGATAAATCAATTTGTACTTGTAACAGATAATCGTTTATTTAAAGAAAATGGTAAAGAGATAAGATCATTAATAAAATATATGAAATATAATGTTTTGGATGCTGAGATTATTCAAAGTAATTTAATATCAGTATTTGATTTGTTATATAAGGAATATTCTAAAAAATTAGTTGAACTTAGTAATAGATTACTTAATAGATCTAGATTTAAAAGTGAAAATATTATGGATACTATTTTAAATGATGAGTTTAAAAAAGATGAATATCGTGATTATGATTATACAAGAGATGGTATTTTAAAAAATCTTTTCAGAGATAATGGTAATTTGACTGAAGAAGAGAGAAGATATTTTTATAATGGGGCGAAAGTTGATTTTGTTATATATGAAAAGATGGATAATAAGCCAGTACTTTTTATAGAGGTTGACGGATTTGCATATCATGAAAATAATCCTGAACAGTTAAAAAAAGACAATTTAAAGGATAGTATTTGTAAAAAGAATAATATTGATGTTTTGAGATTCGCTACTAATGGTACTTTTAGTGAAGAAAAGATTATTAAAAAAGTTAGAAAGAGTATGTTTGGAAAGGAATAAAATGCTTATAGAGATTTAACTATTTTATATAAAATAACTTACGAACTTGAATAGTACGTAAGTTATTTTTTTGTTAGTTACTATTTATAGGGTAACTTTAAAAATCAAAACTATTTATAAATGTTTTTAAATCATCAATAATGAATAAATCACTACGCCAATTTCCTGGCCATACGGCATATATGGTAGTAATTTTATCTTTGGCTCTTTTGTAGGCTTCATATAATTCTGGACGATCACATTTATTTTTGTGTTTAATTGGTAATACTTTTCCATCTTTATATACTTCAAAATAACATACAGTACTCATTGAATATGGAAAATTACTTTCTTTAGCACTTCTCATTCTTCCAACTCCCTCGTTTTTTTAGTGACTATTATAACCATTTTTTGGAATTTGTCAACTAATAATTAATTTTCAGGAGTGTTATTACTATTTTTTTAATATCATTTTTTTAGTGCAGTTATAAATATCTTGAGGGGAATGGAATTCTATGTTTTGATAACCATTTCTATTTACTAAGTAAGATAAATGATCGCCTTGTCTTAAATCATGTAAATCATTAGCAATAATGTAATCCATATTATTCTTTATACATAGATTCCTAGCTACTTCAATTAGATTTTCTTTAGAAGTATTTTCTAATAATTTAAATCCAACTAAGGTGGCATTTGGGTACCACTCTCTTAAGTAGGATATAAGTTTAGGAGTTAAAGTTAATTTAACTGTCAAGTTTGGTTCATAGCTACTGATTTTAGTATTGTCATTAACTTTACAGTTAGGATTAGTTAAGATGTTTAATATTTCTTCATAAGATACTTTTCCCATCTTAATGGCTTGGACAATCTCATCGGTTATATCTTCCATTTTAAATGAAAATTCTGGTTTGTAATCGCCAACAGCGGCTGAATGAATGATTAAATCATATAAATTGGTTGACTCTCTTTCTAGAGCTTTATACATATCAGTAGTTGTTTCAATAGGAATACTTTTTAAATTATCATATTTGGCTAGTTGATATTTCTCAAATAGTCCACTTTTAAATACACTCCTAGTTGCGATTAAAGTTACATTGGCTAGAGAATCAAGGTAATTTCTAGTAAGTTCAATACCTAGTCTTCCCGTTGACATATTGGTTATTTTCATAACCTCATCGATATATTCATTAGTTGGTCCTGCGGTTATTAAAATATTTTTCTTTTCGTTCATATATGATTCCTCCTTAATTTCTGGAAAATTTCTTTTCACATAGTTTATATTATATAAATCTTTAATATTATTAGTCATTAGAATACTACCATGACCAATTAAGTTAATTTTAATGATATTATTATCTTGTAAATTATTCTTGTTAATAACTTCATTTATTTCATCAATTTCTTTTAAGTCACCACATGGGCATTGAATACTAGTAAAATATCCATCTTCTATATAGCAATGACAATGGATTATATAGTTTATTTGCTTATAAGTATTATATAAACTTAATTGAATCGCTGTATCTTTTGATGGTTTAAAGTTACCTTTATAAAAGATTTGGTTGTTCTTTTCATATACTTCGATGAATGCTTGTTTGTTTAACATTTTTTTGTCAATATCTCTTTTAGACATAAATATTTTATTGTCGACTCTAAGTGAACAATTACCTAGAAATCTGGTAGTTTGGGCAATATCAATTAATAATTCATCAAATATTTGGGCATAGCTTTTATTTAATTCTATAAACTCATCAGGAATTAATTCATAATTATTATTAGAGGTATTATCAGAGTGAGTACTTATCCTTTTAGTAGTTAATAAAAATTCTATTCTAGCAAATAAAGTTTCCTTAAACTTATTAATATCAGCTGTTTTTTCACTCCAACTGTATCCTAAAACATCAATATCTTGCATATAAAATTTATTATCATGTTTAGAAAATTCGACAATTAGATTGGCATTATTTTCTAAACCTTTAACAATAATGTCTCTTATCTTATATTTGTTATCATTTCTTTTAGACATAACAAATACTGAATGAGGATTTAGCTGTTTTATGTTTCTTAATTTGGGATAGTGATTAGGGATATTGGGAAACCAAATTATAACTTTATAGTTGGGAACTAGTTCTAATAGATGTTCTATATCTTTAATATGGCCTCCATTGATAAATAAGTCATGTTCGGCAATTTTATCTTTAAATAACTTTTCAATTAAACTAGATGGTTTACCACCTAATTCGTCAAAAGTTCCTCCGACTATTAACATGTTTTTCATATCTTTTTCTCCTTTCTTGATATTATTTTATATAAAAATTATTGATAAGTAAAATAGATATATGTTATAGTGTTGATAAGGAGGACTTATAATGAATGTTAATTTAGAATTATATAAAATATTTTTTGTAGTAGCAAAAAATGGGCATATGACTAAAGCTAGTGAAGAATTATTTATATCGCAGCCAGCAATATCACAAGCAATAAAAAAGCTAGAGGAGCAATTAGGTGGAACTTTATTTATAAGAAGTAATAAAGGAATGACATTAACCAAAGAAGGAAAAATGTTTTATGAATATGTTAAAGGAGCTTTAGAATTAATTAATAATGCTGAAAATGAATTTACCTCTTTTAAAGAGTTGTCGAAAGGAGAAATTAGAATTGGTTGTTCGACAACTCTGACAAAGTTAATATTATTAGAAGCTATAAAAGAATTTCATAGTGATTATCCAAATATCAATATTAATATTACGAATGATTTGACAAGTAATTTGATAAATGATTTAAAGATGGGAAAACTGGATTTGGTTATTTTTAATGAAAGTAATATTAAAGAGACTAATGTAAGGTTAGAAAAAATAAAAGAATTAAAACAGGGATTCATTTATAATCCATTATATTATAAAGATGAAATTAATAGTTTTAAAGATTTGAATAATTATCCTTTAATATTACAAAAGGAAAATGCTAATAGTAGGAAGTTTCTTGATTATATAGCATTTGAACATAATACTAAGCTTAATCCTAGTATGGAGGTAGTTAGTCAAGACTTAATTACAGAATTTGTTAATATCGGACTAGGGATAGGATTTACTATTATTGATTTGGCTAAAAAAAATTTTGATAATTTAGAGGAGTTAAAAATAAATAGTAGTATTCCTAAATTAAATGTTTTTTTAGCGACTAATAAATCGGTAGCTTTAACATTTGCTAGTAAGGTATTTATAAATTATTTATAAAAGAAAAATACTTATAAAGACTTTAGTTATTTAGTTAGTTTTAGCTAGATAACTAGTTAGTTCTTTATAAGTATTTTAGTTTGTATTATTTCTTTTAATTTTTTGATATGGTATTTCAGTGGTTGAAGTTAATTTGTTATTGTTAGTTATCAAAGGAATAAAATTAATATAGCTAATTTGATTGTTATTATCAAAATATATTTTTAGATGCCAGCAACCGTTTATTACTCTATCTTTAGTATATGATGGTACTTGGCAGTAAGAATTTATTATGTCTAATTTACTTTTATGAGTGTGACCAATTAGGTCACAATAGATGTTATCTTTATCTATAGATTGATGATTATAAAAGTTATGGAAGTAGGATTGTAATTCATTACTCATCATACCTACTTCTTGGAATCTTCGGTTCGGATGGTGAAGATAAAGAATATTACTAGGAGAGCCTAATTGAATTTGGCGATGATAGAAACCTAGATTAATTAAGTCTTCTCGTTGATTAGAAATTAATTCTAGTGGGTTTATTCCAAATTCAAGTAAAGCACTATCGTGATTTCCGCCTAGATTAGCTTGATATATTCCAGTATTTTGGGGAATTGAATTTACATAAGTATCAATTAATTTTCTTATGCTATTTAGATTATCTAGATTTTGAGATTTAATACTATTAAAAATGTCAAAAGTGTCTCCTAAATCAAGAATTAGTTGAATATTATTAGCGGAACAATAGTTATAAAGAATATCATTTTGCATTTGTAATTCTGTTACATTAATTCTAGGTGTAATATGAGAGTCTGATTTTACAAGTATGTTTAACTCCTTAGTACTATCTGGAATAAAATAATTAAATGGATTATGTATAATTGGTTCCTGTTTGTTTATTTTATAACTAGGTGGCATGGTATTTAATAATGGTCCATCAATTTTTATTTTTCCTTTTAATTCCATTAGGTGTTGATAAACTTCTTGATGAGATGTATTGATTTTTAATTTGGTTAGTTCATGGATAATGTCATTAATGGTTATCTTTTGATTTCTATATAGGCATGTGATAATGGTTTCGTTTATTAAATTAGTTCGATTAGCTTGCCTTTCTAGTTCAGTTAATTTTTCCTTGTTTGCTTTATTTTCGTCATTTAAAGTATCAAAAGCGTTAGACATTAATTCTAATTTTTCCGCTAGCTCATGTTCAATTTTCTTGAATTGAGTTTGAAATTCTAAAATTTCTTTTTCTAAATTAATTAGCTTAGTATCTTTGTTAATTTTTTCTTTTTCTAGTTGGTGGAGTTGACTCTCTAATTGATTTTTAATCTCCGTTAAAGTTATTTTTTGTTGCTTCACGATTTCATAATCTTTATTTTGTTTAGTGATTTTTCTTTCTAAATTATCGATAATTGTTTCAAGTTTGGCTACTTTATTTTGGGCTTCATTTAAAGAAGTTTCTAGCTGTTTGATGTTATCGCTATTTTCTGTTTCTTGAATCATATCTTTACTTACTAAAAATTGAGGATAACAAAATTTAAGAGTTTCTTCTAGTTTATTTATTTGTTCAAATAAAAATTCGTCATTTTCTTTTTCTTTACATCTAATAATTGATTTAACAATTCTGTTAGTGGTATCTTTGGACATCAAAATATCTTTATCAGCTGAATAACCAATAATAATCTCCATAGTTGAAACTATTTTAGCAGTTATTTTTGTTTGTTTAGGTAATTCTTGAATAAATTTATCTATTAGATACTGAACAATATCTTCATATTGAAATTTTGTTTTACTTTTTTTAATTAAATTTGTAAAATCACTGTAATAAACATCATCTATAGATTTTTTTAATAATTTACTTATTTCTAACTTAGTTAAAGTATCAAGTTGCATATAAAACTCCTCCTTTTTCGTATATATTTTAGCTTTTATTTAGATAAAAGTCAATTTTATATTTAAATTACTAAAGGCTTCGTTTTTAAAGATGTTTTTATAAAATGCTTTTATTTCTTTTACTAAATAATTAGATTTTTATAAATAATTGTATTTTGTTTTAATTTATTTGGTAAAATTGACTAACTCAAAAATTACATGCTACATATTATATATTGGAAAGGAGATAAAGATGGACGATTTTGAAGAAGTAAGAAGAAGAATAGAGGAATGTCAAAAGAAAAGAGCGCATGTAATTTGTTGTAAGGGACCTACTGGTCCGACGGGACCTGCTGGAGGGCCAACTGGACCAACGGGTGCGACTGGTCCGACAGGACCTACTGGTGCAACTGGTGCGACTGGACCTCAAGGTATTCAAGGTATCCAAGGTGTTCAAGGTATTCAAGGAGCGACTGGACCTACCGGTGCGACGGGTGCTACTGGTCCGACTGGGGCAACCGGGGCCACTGGTGCTACGGGGCCGACTGGACCTACTGGACCTCAAGGTATTCAAGGTGTAACTGGTCCGACTGGTGCCACTGGAGCAACTGGAGCGACTGGTGCCACTGGAGCGACTGGACCAACTGGGCCAACTGGTGCTACTGGGCCAACTCCAACCTTAGCTATCGGTACCGTTACAACTGGAGCTCCTGGTTCTAGTGCTAGTGCATCTATTACTGGTACTGCTCCTAACTTTGTGCTTAACTTAACTATTCCTCAAGGACCGACTGGGCCAACTGGTGCTACTGGCGCGACTGGTGTAACTGGGCCAACTGGTGCTACTGGGGCAACGGGTCCTCAAGGTATTCAAGGTGTAACTGGTCCGACTGGACCGACTGGACCAACTGGACCTCAAGGTATCCAAGGTATCCAAGGTATTCAGGGTATTCAAGGTATCCAAGGTGTTCAAGGTGTTCAAGGAGCTATGGGATCAACTGGTGCCACTGGTTCTCAAGGTATTCAGGGTGTTCAAGGTGTTCAAGGAACACAAGGTACTCAAGGTGTTCAAGGTACTCAAGGTGTTCAGGGAACTCAAGGAACTCAGGGTGTCCAAGGTACTCAAGGTGTTCAAGGAGCGACGGGTGCGACTGGAGCACAAGGTATCCAAGGTATTCAAGGTATCCAAGGGGCAACTGGAGCTACTGGTGCCACTGGTGCCACTGGAGCGACTGGACCTGCTGGAGAAGACGCTTAATATTAGGATTCTTGATAAATTTAAAAGTGATATGCCAATGAAGGTATATCACTTTTTTCTAGTATTAAATTAATAAGTATTATAATTACATATAATTTTTTAAATATCCTTTGTATATGGCAGTTGTATTATCAAGATTTAAGAAATCTTCTGGAGTTACTAAATCAGGTAAATTAGTTTTTACATCTGACTTATCAAAGACATATTTAATAAATTCTGCGCAATAGAAACCATTTTCTTGGGTTATCTTGATATGAAAAGCAACACTACAAAGACCAATGAAATTAAATTTATAATGGTTTCTTTCGCGATTAAAATACTTCATTAGCTTTTTTATTTTATTATATTGCTTAGTAGTAACGTCGATACAAATTATTTTTGATTTGGTTTTGGAGAATCTTTTGAAGGTACCAAATTTTGGAGATTCTTGAACAAAACCACCAACGAAAGCATTATATGGTTTAATTCTACCAAAAGAATACATTTGGTTTAAGTTTTTATCAAGGGCGATTGATACATGGGTATATTCATAATGTTTTACTATTTTAATAGCTCTTGATAAAAGACTACCACTGTGGGTTAAAACGATGTATATTTTTTTCATACTGCTACTTCTCTTTCTACTAAAATGATGAGAAAAAGCTTACTAGTACTTAAGTAAACTTTATCTCTCTAGTTCTTCTTCTATTCTTATTAATTGGTTATATTTACAAATTCGATCAGTTCTTGACATAGATCCTGTTTTGATTTGGCCTAAATTTAGTCCGACGGCTAAATCAGCTATAGTTGTATCTTCAGTTTCACCACTGCGATGCGATATTATAGTTTTATATCCGTTCTGTCTTGCTAATTCGATTGTTTCTAATGTTTCGGTAATAGTACCAATTTGATTTACTTTTAATAGTATAGCATTACCAGCTTTTTTGTCAATTCCCATTTGTAAACATTTTTTATTGGTTACAAATAAATCATCACCAACTAATTGGACTTTATCTCCTAACTTTTGCGTTATCTTAGTAAATCCTTCCCAATCATTTTCATCAACAGGATCTTCAATTGATATAATTGGATATTTTGTTACTAATTCTTCATAAAAATCGATAAGTTCATCAGTAGTTAGGCTTCTACCCTCACCTATTAAATGATATTTACCATCTTTATAAAATTCACTTGCGGCTACGTCAATAGCAATATTTACATCTTTTCCTGGGATATATCCAGCTTTGTTAATGGCTTCCATAATTAATTCAAAGCCTTCAGTGTTAGTTTCTAAATTAGGAGCGAATCCACCTTCATCCCCTACTCCAGTTGCTAATCCTTTACTGTTTAGTACTTTTTTTAGATTATGAAAAACTTCAGCACCAACACGTAATCTTTCTTTAATCGTATCGCGATTAGGGATAATCATAAATTCTTGGAAGTCTAACTTGTTATTAGCATGTGCTCCTCCGTTAATAATATTCATCATTGGTCGTGGTAATTCAGTTCCAGCACCAATATATTTATATAGTGGTAAACTTTTGTTAATAGCACTTGCCTTCATAGCCGCCATTGAAATACCTAGAATGGCATTAGCGCCATATTTAGATTTAGTTTCTGTTCCGTCAGCTTTAATCATAGCATAATCTAATTCTTTTTGATTTTCAGCATCCATACCTATTACTAAATCTCTTAGTGGGCCGTTAACATTAGCAACAGCATTTAAAACACCTTTTCCTAAAAATCGGTCACCACCATCACGCATCTCTAAGGCTTCTCTTTCTCCAGTTGAGGCTCCACTTGGAACAGCAGCTCTACCTAGTACTCCATTTTCTAGAATTACATCTACTTCAACAGTAGGATTTCCCCTAGAATCGATAATTTCTCTTCCAATTACATTTTTGATTTTCATAAAATATCATATCCTTTCTATAATTTAATTTTATCATAAAAAAATGCTTATAGGGAATTATTTCTTTAAAGTTTGTTTTATTGATAAGTATTTTTAAATGTTATTGACATTTATCTGTAAAATTATTATAATCTTAAATATAGTGAGGAAGAGATAAATGGAAAGTTTAGTAGAATTTTTTATAGATTTATTTGGAGGTATTAGTAAAGATGTCATTATTTTTGTTATATCTTTGATGCCTATTTCAGAGCTTAGAGGTGGTTTGTTAGCGGCATCACTTCTAGATGTTGAATATGTTAGAGCAGCAATAATATGTGTTGTTGGTAATGTTTTGCCAATACCAATTGTGCTTTTATTTTTAAAGATGGTTTTAGATATATTTTCAAAATGGAAAGTTACTAAAAAAATTGTTGATTGGTTACAAAAGAAAGTTGATAATAAAAGAGAACAAATTGATAAATATGGTTATTTAGGACTTGCTTTATTTGTAGGTATTCCATTACCTGGTACGGGAGCTTGGACGGGAGCTCTTTTAGCGGTAATGTTAGGAATGAATAGAAAGAAATCTTTTATTTTTATCTTACTGGGTGTATTAATGGCGGCGATTATTATGAGTATTTTGTCTTATGGTATTTTAGGGAACCTTTTGTAAGGTTTCTTTTTTTAGGGTTAAAGTACTTAATAACCCAATTTTTTAATTAAGGCTAGGTAGTTTTAAGTATTTTGATACATAAAAAGAAGACTATTCGAAATAGCCTCCGCCAATAAATTCTCTTAAGATTGATAATTTAGGCACATCGCTACTTGGGATTGGTAGAACTAATTTTAATATTTCTAGTAACCTAATAGCTGTATGGTATTCTGGATCTTCTGGTGGCACTGAATATAATAATGGTTCTACAAATGTTTTTACAACACTAAGTTCATACACTAAAAAAGTATTGAAAATAACATTAGCTTCATCTTGATAAGGAAAAACATACTTTTCCTCACCACGTCTAACATCTTGCCATGATGCTAGTGTCTTGGATGGACTATGACCTCTAGTACGATAGTCTCTTATCATTCTTCTTAGTAATCTTATATCAGTTAAACTAATACGATTATCATCATCAATATTCAAGTAAATTAAAGGACTGATATAAATTTTATATTTATTTATTTTTGGAATTTGTTTACTTATATCTTCGTTTAAGGCATGAAGTCCTTCTACAATTAAAATATCATTTTCTTCTAGTTTTAATGGACGATTGAAGTTCTTTTTACCAGAAATAAAGTCATAAGTTGGTGTTACAACTGATACGCCTTTTAATAGTTTTTCAATTTGATTATTAAATAATTTAGTATCGATGGCTTTAATTCCTTCATAATCTGGTTTACCATTGTCATCTAAAGGCGTTTTATCTCTTTCGTGAAAATAATCATCTAATGATAAATGATGTGGTGTTAGACCTAATGTTTTTAAATATAAGGCTAACTTCTTAGCAGTAGTAGTTTTTCCAGAAGAAGATGGTCCAGATAGAAGAACTACTTTAATATTATCTTTATTTAAAGATATTTCTTCGGCTATTGATAGTAGTTTATAGTCTTGTAATATTTCTGATAAATTGATTATTTCATCGCCACCTCTATCAATAATGGCTTCGTTTAGCTCACCAATGTTATTGATATTAAGTAATTCTCCCCACTTAGCATATTCTTCTAAACTATTAACATATTTTTCATGATATGTATATTTAATTATTTTTCCGTTAGTATGAGTAAATGGAAATCTTAAAACAATACCTTTACCTTCTAAAAGGGTCAATTCAAAATATTTTAAAAGACTAGCATTATCAGGTAAATCACCGATGATATAGTTATAGACACCATCAAATTTATATAATTTTACAAAGTTAGATGTTGTATATGATAAAGTTTTTACTTTGTCTTCTCTTTGCAATTTTCTGAAATATTCAATAGCTTCAATACGAGAAGTTTCGAGTTGTTCAAATGGTAAGCCTTGTTTTACTTTATCTTGCATTAATTGTTTAATTTTTTCAACTTCTTTTTCAGTAATTTTTTTATCTATTTCACAATAAATTCCTTTATCAATGGGATGTCGTATTTTTATTTTGGTATCTTTACCTAGTACTCTTAAAGTACATGTTTCAAATAAGTAAATTAATCCTCTTTCATAAATTTTATTTCCTTGTGAAGTAGTTATATCAAATAATTCTAAATTACCACTTTTCATAATAGCGTCGTCATAACCAATAATTTGATTTTTAAATTTGGCACTGATTATTTCGTATTTATAGTCTTTCTTTATATCTTCTATGATTTCAAATAGTTTTACACCTTTTGGATATTCACGTTTTTCACCAGTTTCAAATGTTATAATTATCTTCTCCATGCTTGTATCACCGTTTCCCTTTATTATTATACTATTTTAATTATACAATACTTATGAGGATTTTGTCAAAAAGTTTATGGCATATTTACAGATAATTTAGATTAAACTATTTATAGGTGATGATTATGAATTTAATTCCAACAGTTATTGAAAAGTCTAATTTTGGTGAAAGAGCATATGATATATACTCTAGATTGTTGAAGGATAGAATTATTATATTAAGTGGTGAAATTGATGATACGATGTCAAATAGTATTGTAGCTCAATTATTGTATTTAGATGGGATTAATCACGATGATATTAGTATTTATATTAATTCTCCTGGAGGTAGTATTACGGCTGGGATGGCAATATATGATACTATGAATTTTATTAATAGTAAAGTGTCAACTATTTGCATTGGGATGGCAGCATCGATGGCAGCATTCTTATTATCGAGTGGTGAAAAAGGAAAAAGGTATTGTCTAGAAAATGCCGAAGTCATGATACATCAGCCACTAGGAGGTGCACAAGGGCAAGCAACAGAAATTAAAATAGCAGCTGAAAGAATACTTAAACTTAAGAAACGTTTAAATAAGATTTTAGCTAGTAATACGGGTAAATCTCTTAAAAAAATAGAAAAAGATACTGAAAGAGATTATTTTATGGAGAGTAATGAAGCTTTAAAGTATGGAATCATTGATGAAATATTAAAGAAAAAATAACACTTCAATTCAAATTTTACTTGAATTGAAGTGTTTTTATATTTTATCCATGATATCTAGAATGACGGGCTCCTACAGTGCAATAAGTACCATTATATTTCCCTTTTCCATTATAGGCATAAAAATTTGATTCTCCACTAGCACGATGTCCAAGCATTGATAATTCAAAGCTATTATTTTTATCTAAAATAAAATTAGCAACGCTCTCAGGACTTTTAGTTACTTTTCCTTCATAATATTTAAAGAATAAATCAATTGATACGCTATTTAAGCAATAGTTTCTTAATAATATTTGTAATTCTTTATTCTCTTTATAAGTTTTTAAATAAGAATTTATAGTTACTTTGTTATTCATACCAATCCCTCCTTATGGCTATATATTGTAGCGCAAAAAGAAACAGTTGTAAAGAAAAAGTTAACTTACCAAAAAATATTGTTACAGAATATATTTAATAAGTATATTTTTTTATAATTGATTCAGCTACTTTTAAACCATCCATGGCAGAAGTTGTTATTCCTCCTGCATAACCAGCACCTTCACCGCAAGGGTATATTCCTTTAACATTTATAGATTCTAGGTTATCGTTTCTTGTAATACGAATTGGGGAGGATGTTCTTGTTTCTATTCCAGCTAAAATGGCATAATCTTGGTTAAAGCCTTTTATTTTTTTATCGAAATTAGGAAAAGCTTCTTTTAGGGCTAAAGCTATTTCCTCAGGAAGTAAGTTATTTAGATTGGTTATTTTGTAATTTCCTTTAAAGATAGGAGTAATGTTTCCTAAATTTGAGTTTTCCACATTGTTGTGGAAATCTTTTAATAGCTGGATAGGTATATTTCCGTTTCCTAAGTTATAGGCTTTCTCTTCTAACTTTCGTTGATAGTTCATACCATCTAATGGGTTGTAACCGTAGTCCTCAGGACTTACCGTTACAACAATGGCACTATTAGCATTAGTGCTATTTCGCTCGTGATAGCTCATACCGTTAATGGCTAGTCGCCCCTTTTCAGATGAAGCGTTTACTACGTAACCGCCAGGGCACATACAAAAAGAATATACTCCACGTCCGTTACTAGCTTGATACGTTAGTTTGTAACTAGCTGGTGGTAATGATTTATTATAATTTTCTCCATATTGATTTTTATCTATCATACTTTGTGGATGTTGAACTCTTAAGCCGATAGCGAATGGTTTTGGTTCTAAAGTAATATTATTTTGATGAATCATTTCAAATGTATCTCTAGCGCTATGGCCGATGGCTAGAATTAATACTTCAGTAGCTATAGTATCTTTATTATTTATTTCTATTCCGGTTATTTGGTTATCTTTGATAACTAGGTTGGTTAAGCAAGTATTATATAGAAAGGTTCCACCCATAGCAATAATATATTCACGCATATTTTTTATGACATTTCTTAATACATCAGTACCAATATGCGGATTATGTATATATAATATTTCTGGATTGGCACCACATTTAATAAATATTTCAAATACTTTTTTCATACGATAATCTTTATCTTTAACTAAAGTATTTAATTTTCCATCAGAAAATGTTCCAGCTCCGCCTTCACCGAATTGAACATTTGAATTTTTATTTAACTCTCCTGTATTCCAAAAATGTTCAACAGTTTTTGTACGGTCTTCGACTGGTTCTCCTCGTTCAATTATAATGGGATTAAAGCCTAGTTCGGCTAAAAGGTAAGCACTAAATAGTCCTGCGGGACCACTTCCTATTATTATTGGTCTTTGTTTTAGTTTTTTGTTTCCTAATTTAGGTAATTGATATTCTTCAATTGGTGTTTTAAGAATATCATTATTTTTAATATTTCTTTTTAATACTTTTTCTTCATTAGATATTTTTATATCTACTTCATATATGTAATAAAGATTAGGTTTATTTCTGGCATCAAGTGATTTCTTTGATAGCTTTATATTTATAATATCTTTATCAGAACATTTTATTTTTTTACAGATTTTATTTCTTAATTCTTGAATGTTATCTTTTTCAACTGGTATTTTTATTTGTCGTATTCTAATCATGGCTAGCTCCTAATCCGGCTAACATACCTGTTATCCAAGCAAAGGTCAAATTGTATCCACCACAATCGCCATCAACATCTAATAGTTCTCCAGTTATGTATAAATCTTTGGTGATTGTTGATGACATAGTATTGGGATTTATTTCTGTTAGAGGTATTCCGCCTGTGCATGTTTGGGCTTGATCAAAAGAATTAGTCCCAGTAATATCTAAAATAAAATTAGTAAGTTTACTTCCTAATAAGTACTTTTCTTTTATACTTAAATTATTCCATGGATTATCTCGATTTATTTTAGATAGCTTAAGGATTAAGTTAATTAATTTATAGTTTAAAAGTCCATCTAATAGGTCTGAAATAGTTCTATTTTTTACTAGATTATTTCTTTGGTCCATCCAATTAATAAACTCTTCTTTATTATTAATATTGAATGGATGAAGAAAATTGATCGCTATTTGTTCTTGTTTATTAAGATATAGACCTCGTGTAGCCTGTCCACTTAGGCAAAAGATGCAAATGCCACTCACACCATAGTTGTTTAATTGGATTTCGCCTATTTGAGTGGCAATTTTTTGGTTATTTTCAATTAAAGAAACGCTTACATCGCTGCGAATACCGTGCCATTCTTTTAAATACGGAGTGTTGGCTTTTAGTTGGACCAAGGCTGGTAAAGGTTCGATAAGATTATGTCCTAAAGTTGTAGCTAGTTTGTATCCTAAACCATCAGAACCAGTTTTAGGATAAGCATGTGAACCGGTTGATAAGATTACTTTTTTACTATTAAAAATTCCATTAGTAGTATTTATTTGGAATAAGTCATTATCTTTCTTTATGTTTAGTACTTCCGTTTCGGTTATCACTTCTACACCTTGTAATTCTACTTCTTTAATTAGAGCGGTTTGAATGCTAGTGGCTTGACTAGAATAAGGATAGTAGTAGCCATCTCTTATTTTAGGAATGATGCCTAAAGTATTAAATAAATTTAGTATTTCTTCTTTGTTTTCTTTAGTTAAAATGCTTTTTAAGATTTCACTGTTATTAGAGTGATAATGCACTAGGGATTGATCATCATTCCAATAGTTACATTTGCCATTTCCTGTTATTAATATTTTCTTACCTAAAGTTTTATTTTTTTCTAAGATAGTTACTTTACTTCCTGATTTGGCAGCATAAATTGCTGCTACTAATCCTGAGGCTCCTCCACCTATTATAATTATATCTCTCATATCATTACTCCTCTTCTTACTTGTTTATTATAACATAGATGTTCATAAATTTATACTTATGTCATGCTACGATTTTTATCAAATTAAAAAACCTGACTTGCAAAAGTAAATTCCACCCTTCTTTCTATAACTATGGAACTTACTCCTACAAATAAAAAAGTGGAATTTAACCCTACAATAGTCTATAATATACAAATTGATGATGCTTATTCTTGTTTAGAAAAGGAGTTTG
>JAFURK010000037.1 GCA_017480975.1 Bacilli bacterium | reverse complement strand
TAACATTTTCACTAAAAATTCAAAAAAAGAAACTGATGAAATTATCAATTTCTACTTGTAACATTTTCACTAAAAATTCATTGTATTAATATGTAACATTTTCACTAAAAAATCACATAAGTATTATAAGTGTAACAAAAAAAGGTTGACACTAGTTCTCGGATATGTTATGATAAATACCGATAAAGAAAAGGAGGACCAAACATGGCAGTAAAAATTAGATTAAAAAGAATGGGCGCTAAAAAAGCTCCATTTTATAGAATTGTTGTAGCAGACTCTAGAAGTCCAAGAGATGGAAAGGTTATTGAAACTTTAGGAACTTACAATCCATTAACAACACCAGCTGAAATTAAAGTTGACGAAGAAAAAACTTTAGCAAGACTTGCTACAGGAGCTCAACCTACTGATACAGTTAGAAATATCTTAAGTAAAGCTGGAATTATGGAAAAATTCCATAATCAAAAACAAGGAAAGTAATTATTATGAATTTTGTATTACTAACCGAAACAATTGTTAAAATGATTGTTAAAGATACAGAAGCAGTATCTGTTCGTGAGTATGAAACGACCGAAGAAAATTTAATCCATCTAGAAGTTATGGTATCTGCTGGTGATTTAGGACGAGTAATTGGTAGAGAGGGTAAAACAATTAAATCTATTCGTAACATCGTACAAGCTAGTGCCACCTTAAATGGTGAAAACCGTATCAAAATAGATGTTGATTCTTATTAGAAATGGATAATTTATCTGTTTCTTTTTCTATATCTAAACCTTATATTAGTATTATCTTTAACTATAAACATCAAAAAAAATGAAGCATTTTCCTAGAATAATATTCATATATTTCCTTATTAGTTAATATTAGCAATATCCATTGACAATTGCTAAATAGAATGTTATCATTAATTATAGTTAAGTCATGTTTAACTAGAAAAGAGAGGATTATTATATGGGAAAAGATAAAGAAACAAAGACAGTTAAAGAAAAAAAAGAGAAAAAACAATTTAAAGCTGAATCTAAAAAATTATTAGATTTAATGATTAATTCTATTTATACTAATAAAGAAATATTCTTAAGAGAATTATTATCTAACGCTAGTGATGCAATCGATAAGTTGTATTATAAGAGTCTAACTGACAATAGCATCACCATTAATAAAGAAGATTTCTGTATTAAAATTGATATTGATAAAGATGATAGAAAGATAATTATTACTGATAATGGTTGTGGTATGACTAAAGAAGAATTAGAAAATAACTTAGGTACCATCGCTAAAAGTGGATCTCTTGCTTTTAAAGAAGAAAATAAAAATGACGATATTGATATTATTGGTCAATTTGGAGTTGGTTTTTATTCAGCTTTTATGGTAAGTGAAAAAATTAAAGTAGAAAGCAAATCAATTGACAGTGATGACGCTTGGATTTGGAAGAGTGAAGGCGCTGACGGATACGAGATTAAGAAAGGTAAAAAAGATACTGTTGGTACCACTATTACCTTAAAATTAAAAAAAGATACTGACGATGAAAAATACAGTGAATTCTTAGATAGTTATCGTATTCAAGGTATTGTCAAGAAATACTCTGATTATATTCGTTACCCAATTAAAATGATGTTAGAGCATTCTGAGTTAAAAGAGGGAACTGAAAATGAATACGAAACAACCTTACAAGAAGAAACTATTAATAGTATGATTCCTTTATGGAAAAAAGCTAAAAAAGATATTACTGAAGATGAATATAATAATTTCTACAGTAGTAAATTCTTTGATTATGACAAACCATTAAAAACTATTCATACTAATGTTGAAGGTAATGTTAGCTATAACGCTATTTTATATATTCCTAGCCACTTACCATATGATTTCTATACTAAAGAGTATGAAAAAGGCCTACAACTATATTCTAGTGGTGTCTTAATTATGGAGAAATGCTCTGAATTATTACCAGATTATTTTAGCTTTGTCAAAGGTCTTGTTGACACTGAAGATGTTTCCTTAAATATTTCAAGAGAAATTTTACAACAAAATACTAAAGTAAAAACCATCGCTAAAAGTATTGAAAAGAAAATTAAAAAAGAACTAGAAACTATGCTAAAAGAAGATCGAGATGCTTATGAAAGTTTCTTTAAGACCTTCGGTATGCAAATTAAATTTGGTATCTATTCTGATTATGGCATGCATAAAGATGAATTAAAAGATTTAATCATGTTCTATTCTTCAACTGAGAAAAAACTAGTTACTTTAGAAGAATACGTATCGCGAATGAAAGAAGGACAAGATTGTATTTATTACGCTTGCGGTGAAAATAAACAAAAGATAGATAACATGCCACAAGTAGAAGGTATTAAAGAAAAAGGCTATGAAATTCTATACTTAACTGAATATGTAGATGAATTTGCCCTACAGACTTTAACTACTTATAATGCTAAAAAATTCGTTAATGTTTCTAATGATACTGTTGACTTAGATAGTGAAGAAGAGAAAAAACAATTAGAAAAAGCTAATACCGACGCTAAAGATATGTTTGATATTATGAAAAAAGTATTAGAAAATAATAATATTACTGATATTAAGTTTACACATAGACTAAAGAAACACCCCGTATGTTTAACTACTGAAGGAGACATATCAGTTGAGATGCAAAAAGTATTAAATGCTTTACCTAATGATAATAAAGTTAATGCTAAAATGATTTTAGAAATAAATGAATCACACCCAATTAGTAACAAATTAAAAGATTTATACACTAGTGATAAAGAAGCTTTAGAAAAATATACTAAAATACTTTATTCACAAGCTAGATTAATCGAAGGACTACCAATCGACAATCCAACTGAAATAAGTAATCTAATTTGTGATATTATCGCTAATGACTAGGAGAAAATATGAAAAAATTATTTAAAAGATTTGTTGCTTATGCTATTGATATGATGGTAATTGTTCTGATTGCTCAAAGCCTATCAGGTGTGCCAGTCATTAACAAACAATTAGATAAATATAATAAATATTATGATAATTATGTTGAATTATATAAAACTTACAGTGCCTTTAAAATAGATTTAACTAATGATTTTGAAGATAAAGAATTAACTGAAGAAGAATATAATTCCCTAATCGAAGAACACAAAAGTTATGAAGAGATTCTAAAAGAAAAATATGAGGATAAAAAATTAACTGAGAAAGAATACAAAAAGTTAAATACTAAAGTCGATGACGAATACAATGAAGAATATAAGAAAATTTACTATAAAATAGAACAAAATTCCATTGCCTATTTTGTCATTTACTTAATTGCAACATTACTATATTTTATTGGCTTTAATAAATATACTAATGGTCAAACATTAGGAAAAAAAGTAATGCGCCTAAAAATTGTTAATAGTAAAGACGAAAGTTCTCCTGTACCAGTTTGGAGCTATTTAGTTAGAACTATTATTCTTTACCAACCAATTTATTATATTGTTAAATTAATTGGTGTTACCTTAATGGATATAGATATGTATTATACTGTAACTTCTGTTTTCTATAATATTCAATACTATTTAGAAATCTTAATTATTATTATGATAATGATGCGTCTAGATGGAAGAGGTCCACATGATTTACTAGCTCAAACTAGAGTTATTATGTTAGATAAAAATGGTAATGAAATACAAGATAAGCTTGATATTATGGTTAGTGAAAAAAAGGAAGAATTAAAAAAATCTAAAAATAAAAAAGCTAAGAAGATAATTGATGAACCTAGTGAATAGGTTCTCTTTTATTTGTTTAAAATGCTTAAGTTTCTCTTTTCTAAAATTAAAAAAAATGGTGATAACTTGTTTCAATAGCATAACCTTTAATAATATGAAATATTTTAATTAGAATAGTAATCGACTAGTTACAGTTATCCACTAAGAAACTTAGTTATCTATTTAGATAAATTTATTGCAATTTACTAAAAAAAATAGTAGAATTGAGAAAAGGGAGGAATATAAAATGAAAAAAGAAGAAATAAAAGATAAGACAACTAAAAAGGGAACTAATACCAAAGAAAAGGAAGCGACCAAAAATACATCTACAACCAAGAAACAACCAACCAAATCAACATCAAAGAAAAGTAATAGTACTAAGAAGGAAAATACAAAAACAGTAACCAAAAAAGAAAAAGCAGCAAAAGTTGTTGTTGAAGAGGAAGTAATTGAAGAAGAGTTAGCTGAAGAAGTAGAAGATAGAATTGAAAAAGACTTAGTCAAAGAAGAAAACAAACCAAACTCTAAAGGTGATATTTTTCTAATTTTAGGTTTAGTTGTTGTAGTAATTTTAGGATGCTTCTTACTAAAGGGACAAAAACCAGTTTTAGATTATGAATTACCATTAACTTTAAGTGGTGAAGCTGGGTTACATCAACTTACATATGCTGAATATCAAGAAAAAGTAGATAATAATGAACAATTTGTTTTAGTAATTGAAAGAGCTACTTGTTCACATTGTGTAACTTATATGCCTATTGCGGAAGAGTTTGCTAATACTAATGAATTACCTATGTATTATGTTGATACTGACACATTCACTGAAGAAGATTGGTCTGGATTTACTGATTCTAACAGCTATTTAAAGAAAAATAGTGATTCATGGGGAACGCCTACTACTATAGTATTAGCAGGAGACACAGCAGTAGATAGCATTGAAGGAACAACTGATGCTGAAACTTTATTAGAACTATACAACGAATACTTTGAAATGGAAGAAGAATAAGATAGGAGAGTTTATTTATGGCCAAAACATGTTATGAGCAAGCACTAGAATTTAAGCGAAAATATCCCTTAACAATAGCATTTCGTCTTAAGAAACATTGTGAGATTATTGAAAAACACTTAAATCCTGATGAAGAAGTATTATATGCTTTTGCTGCTCAAAAAAATCATAGTGCCTTTGAAATATTTTATACTAACGTTGTAGTACTTACTAATAAAAGAATCTTAATTGCAACTAAAAGAGTACTATGGGGATATTTCTTAGTAACAATTACTCCAGATATGTTTAATGATTTAACCATTAGAAAAGGTTTGATTTTTGGTAGCGTATTAATTGATACTGTTAAAGAAAGAGTAGTTTTATCTAATTTAGATCCTAATGCCTTACCAGAAATAGAAACCATTATCTCTGAATATATGATGGAAGAAAAAAGAAGATATCTAGAAGATAGAAACTCAAATAACTAAATCTATAAAATAAAGTATTTTACTACTCGATAACTTTAGAAAGATGTTACAAATGTCTTTCTTTTTTTTTCTCTTTTTGTTATAATTAATTTAATAATAGGGAATTCGGTGATGTGAATGAATAGAAAGGGTCAAGCATTAATAGAGTTTGTACTAATTTTACCAGTATTTATCCTAATATTATTTGCAATAGTTGATTTTGGAAATATCTTTCAATCAAAGTATGAATTACAAAATCAAAGTACTGACATTATTAGATTAATACAAAATGGAACCAACATAACAGAAGTTACACAAACATATTCTAAGCTTAATGTTGAAATAAATACTTATCAAGATGATTATCAAAAAATAACTATAACTAAAGAAGTGGCTTTAATAACTCCTTTAATGGACAAAGTCTTAGGTAATCCTTATTTAATTGAAGTAGAAAGGATTGTTCCTAATGCTTAATAACAAAGGTCAAAGCTTAGTATTATTTATTCTAATTATTCCCATTCTTTTAGGAATAATGGCTCTAGTTATAGATGTAGGTAATGCTTTTAGTAAAAAAAATGAAGTGGATAATGTCATAGAATTTGTTCTAGATTATGAACTATCTACTAAAGATGTATCCACCAACAATTCAGAAAACGAACCCCTAAATAATGAAAATTCAGAAGAATCCCTAGCAAATGACTTAATACCAAATGAAGAAACTTTAAAAGTATTATTAAATTATAACCTAAAAGATAATACTAACACTGTTATAATCGAAGAAGACATAATTAAGATTTCAAGTCAAACTTATGTTGAAGGAATATTTTCAAAGATTCTAAATATAAAAGGTTTTGAAATTATAAGTGAATACCAAGGATATATCGAAAATAATAAAAAAATAATTCAAAAAGTAAAATAAAGAGGTGATATTATGGCTAGTAAGAACGGGAAAATAATCAGTATTTCTTCCGTCAAAGGTGGCGTCGGTAAAACTACCATGGCCATTAACTTAGCAGGAATTTATTATATGATGAAAAAACGTGTTCTAATTATCGATGCCGACTTTTATAGCGGTGGCGTTTCCGCCTGGTTAGATATTAGAAATAAAAAAGATATCTTCATGATGATTGATAGCATTTCTAATAATCGCTATAGTAATATTAGTGACTATGTTAGCGAATTTAATAATGGTATTGACGTCTTAGCAAGTCCACACGATCCAAGATGTGCCCTAAAAATAGATTGTAAATATATTCCCATGATATTTGAATTCGCCAAAAGAGAGTATGATATCATTATTGTTGATACTAATCATATTATGAATGAAGTTAACCTAATGATCCTAGATCATGTCGACATGTCTTTATTTATGGTTACCAATGACCTAATTGATTTAAAAAACATGAAAAGCTTAATAAGTATTTTTAAAGATACCGGCAAAACTAATTATTTAGTTTGCCTAAATAGTTCAAGAGATACTGGTCGAGACTACTTATCTTTATTTGACATTAGAAATATCTTAAAATGTAATATAGACTATACACTAACTAATAGCTTTTATATTAAACACATCGATAAATATGTGTTAAATGGTGAAATATTAACTTTAAATAGAAATATCTTAAGATTCCATGCCGGTGACATTAATCGTCTTAAAGCTATTGCTAATGAACTAATTAGAGATAGAGAAGAACAGGAGGGGGAAATACATGAGTAAAAAAAGCTTAATCGATGCCTTTGAAGTTAAACCAACTTCCCTAAAAGTAGATAATATCAGTGACTATGAAATATTTCAAGATAAAGAATTACTAGATAGTTTAAGGACCAAAATAATCCAAAACTTAATTGATGAAAATATTCCCGAAGATAAATTATTAGAGCAATACATCAATGATGAGATAGATAAAAGTATTGCCGGCTATGACTTAGACTACTTACAAAGAAATTATATCTTTAATTTAATTCAAAACGAAATAACTGGTTATGGGCCTATTACTGAGTTGCTTAGTGATGATAGTATAACTGAAATTATGGTTAATGGACCTGACGCCATCTATGTTGAAGTTGATGGAAGAATTACGAAAGAAGAAACAGTATCATTTATAAATGATAAACACATAATTAGAACCATCCAAAGAATTGTTCAACCACTAGGTCGAACTATTGATGCTGCTAATCCAATGGTTGATGCTAGACTTCGTGATGGAAGTAGACTTAATGCTATTATTCCACCGCTATCACTAAAGGGACCTGTTTTAACTATTCGTAAGTTTGCTAAGAATTTGGAAGGAATCGAAGATTTATTACTAAAAGGTGCTTTAACTAATGATATGGCTATATTTTTGGAAGCTTGTGTTAAAGCTAAATTAAATATAATAATAAGTGGTGGTACTGGTACTGGTAAAACAACCCTTTTAAATATCTTAAGTAGCTTTATTGGTGGTGATGAAAGAATTATTACCATCGAAGATGCGGCTGAACTTCGATTAAAACAAAAACATGTTATAACGTTAGAAACTAGAATGACTAATTACGAAGGAGAAGGCGAAGTAACAATTAGAGATCTAGTTAGAAACTCCCTTCGTATGCGTCCTGATCGTATTATCGTAGGTGAGGTTAGAGGAAAAGAAGCCTTTGATATGATGCAAGCTATGAATACCGGCCATGAAGGATCTATTACAACCCTTCATGCCAACGGCCCAATTGATGCCTTAAACCGTTTAGAAACAATGATTCTAATGAACGAAATGTCTATTCCTGTTGGCGCCGTTCGTGGTTATATTGAAAATGCTATTGATATAATTATCCAAATCGATAGACTTAATGACGGTCGTCGAAAAATAACTAGTATCAGTGAAGTGAACGGCCTAAAAGATGGTAACATCATCGTCAAAGAAATATTTGAATTTAATCAAATTGATACTTTAGATGACGGAACCGTAGTTGGTGATTTCATCAAAAAAAGAGGCACTCCTGATATTTATTCTAAAATACATAAAAGAGGAATTAATGAACTAGATAAAATATTTAAAAAATAAAAAGAATAAGAGGTGATGAAGATGAATAGCTTAATTTTAATTAGAATACTTTTAGCGCTAGGTACTTTAATTATCATAATGATGTTATTTAAACTACATAAAGCCATTAATAGCGAAAGAAGAATCGCTAGATATAGCTTAAAACTAGATACCCTTGAAGAATTAAGTTACTTTGACAAATTATTAGAAAAATACCACCAACTAGTAAAAAAATGTCAAAATAATAAAAGACTAATGAAGTATTCTAAAAGTTATGAAAAATACACCAAAGTAGGAGATAACTTAGGTGCTATTCAATTTGTCATTAACAAATTAATAGTAGCCTTCCTCTTTGTTATTCTAATCATCATCTCTAATACTATTCAAGGTAAAATAATTAGCCTATTCGGCCTTATCTTTAGCCTAATTATTGGCTATTACATATATGATATTTATCTTATCTTTAGTGAAAAAAGAAGAACTAAAAAAATAAAAAATGATATGCTAAGAGCCGTAATCATCATGAATAATGCCTTCAAAGCTGGCAAAAGCACTTTACAAGCTGTACATATTGCAAGTCACGACTTGCCTTACCCGATAGCCCAAGAATTTGAAAAAATTTATCAAGATATGTCTTATGGCCTAAGCGTTGATGTGGCATTCCAACGCTTTGCCAAAAGAGTTAAACTAGAAGAAGCTAATTATATAGCATCATCACTAACTATTCTAAACAAAACAGGTGGTAACATTGTCAATGTATTTTCTAGTATTGAAAAAACTCTATTCGATAAGAAAAAATTAGAAAGTGACCTAAAAAATAGTTCAGCTGCCTCTAATTTAGTAGTAAAAGTATTAATGGTAATTCCAATTCTATTTATCTTGGTAATTTATGTTATGAGCCCAACTTACTTTGAACCACTATTCGCATCAGCCTTAGGGTATATGGTAATATTTATTATCATAATTATGTTTATTATATATATTTACTTACTAAATAAAATTATGAAAGTTAGGGTGTAAAGATATGGAAGAACATTATATTTCTAAAAAACTATATAGTAAAAAAAGTGTCAAAGAAATAGATAAAAAAATTAAATTATTAGGTGTATCAACTAAAATTAACTGCTATTTATTCTTAAATATCCGCTTCTTTGGCATGATTTTACTATTTATCATTATTCTTTATAGTAATGACTTTGGCTATCTCTTAGCCCCAATCCTATCTATCATATATTATAAAGGAATTACTTATCTATTATTAGATTATCGAATTAAAGAAAGACAGACCAATCTCGAGATGGAAGCCCTAAACTTCTTCGAAATTCTAACCCTTTCCCTAGAAACAGGTCGTAACTTACAAGAAGCCCTAAACATAACCCTTTCATCATGCGAAGGAGAGTTAGTAAATGAATTTCGAGAAGTAATGCGCGAAGTAAAATATGGCAAAAGCTTAACTGAAGCCTTAGAAGATATGCAACAAAATATCCCATCAGACACTATTAATAATATTATTTTATCCTTAACTCAAGCTAACCTATATGGAAGTAGTATTATTAAAAGTTTATACAACCAAATCGATTATTTAAGAGAAAAAAGAAAGTTAGAAGTAAAAGCTGAAATAAGTAAGGTACCTATTAAAATTAGTATTATATCAGTATTTTTCTTTGTACCATTAGTACTTATTATTATTCTAGCTCCAGTATTATTAGGATACATAGGTAGCTAATAACTAATTTTATAAATATAGAATACTTAACTATCTAAAACTAACTATAAAGCTAGTAGATATTTAAGTATTTTTATATAATCTACAAAGATTGAGAGGTATATCTATGAAATATATAAATAAATATTTAAAATATTTAAAAGTAATAAAAAAAGATTCTAATTATACCATTACTAGCTATCAAAATGACTTATTAGAACTATATGACTTTAATCAAGACTTACTAAATATTGATGAAAACGATGTAAAAGAATATTTAGAATATTTATATGAAAGAAAATTAAATCGAAATTCTATTGCTCGCAAAATTAGTTCTATCAGAGGTTTTTATCAATACTTAGAAGGTGAAGGAATAATCAAAAATAATTACTTTAAGGAAGTAACGAGCCCTAAAAAAAACGAAAGTCTACCTAAATATGTAAAAAATAATGATATCGAAAAAATGTTTCTATCCTTTGACAAAACAACCCCTTTAGGCCAACGTAATGCCCTAATATTAGAAATGCTATACGCTACTGGAATAAGAGTAGGAGAGTTAGTTAATATTAAAATAAATGATATTAACTTATATGATAGAACAATAAAGATATTTGGAAAAGGAAGAAAAGAAAGAATTGTCGTATATGGCAGCTACTGTCAAGATGCCTTAGAACTATATCTTAATGATGGTCGAAGAGAATTAGAAAAGAGAAAAAACGAATATTTATTCTTAAATAAAAATGGGAATAGGCTATCTGATCGTTATATACGTAAAATTATTGATGATATTGTAATAAAATGTGAAATGGATTATCACATTTCACCCCATACTTTAAGACATACTTTTGCGACAGATATGCTAAATAATGGAGCCGATTTAATGACTGTAAAAGAATTATTAGGCCATAGCTCAATTAATACAACCGGAATTTATACTCATGTTAGTAATGAACAATTAAAGAAAGTTTATCAATTTGCTCATCCTAGATCGAAAGAGTAAAAAAGATAATTTTAATGTAAATTATAAAGTTATCAACCCAAACACTTTCTATATAAAGTTTTAATTAATAAAATTAATATTTAGTTAATAAAAGTGTAAAAAAATTGTCAAATAAATTTCGTAAAAAGTATTGCTTTTTTTCAAAATATATATTATCATGAATATGGCATAAGAAATTATGCTCACTCTCTACGAAATAAAGTGTAGGAGTGTATTCAACCAAAACCCCCTGAAGGAGCCGCGAGGCTCCATTTTTTTAAAATTTATTAAATTGGCTGACTTATAGAAAAATATAAGTTATTTATATATGAAATACTAATTTAAAGAGGAGCTAACAAAAATGGAAATAAGTAAACTAAGAAAAGT
>JAFURK010000036.1 GCA_017480975.1 Bacilli bacterium | reverse complement strand
TTCTAATTCTTTATCCCATTTAGTATATGTTAGATTCATAAAATGGATTAAATCTATATCATCTTTTTTTATATTAGTTTCTTCTTCTAATTCTCTATAAGCTTCATTTAATCCGTCATTTTCTTTTTCTATTTTTCCACCTACTAAATTGTACATTCCCATATATGGTTCTTTTGTTCTTTTACACATTAATGTATTTTCTAATTTATTATCAAATACAACAATTACATTCATTTTTTTCATTGTTACTTCCTCCATAATAATTTTATCCTATTTTATGACTTTTATCAATATTCTATTCCCAAAAAAGTCAATTGTGGAGTTTTGGAGAATAAAATATAAATAATTTTACAAAATTTTATTTTTCATAACAATAACTTGTCCATGCTTTTTTTAATTGAATAATTAAATGGATTTATTATGTGAACAACACAATAATATGACATTACCGATTCTTTTACAAACTTATCCTCTGTATTTCTAAGGATATCAGCATTAATACTTATATAGTCATAATATTGGTAATAGACGCTATTAGCATGGGCGTATTATAATTCTTTCCCTTAATTACCCTTCCAGTTACTTCATCCATTAAAATATACTGACTAGCCGTATCAACACTAGCACTACAATAATTCATCCCTATAAAAAATAAAAGACTAAATAGTAATAATTTCTTCATATCTTATCCACCTAGTAATAATATGAAATTTATTAACTATTTAGTCCTTATATAATTAAAATGCTTATATAGAACCAATCATCTATATAAGCATTTTACTACTATCTTTTCATTAACCTCTTTTTAGATAAAATAAACCTATCTTCATCTTCCATTAATTCTAATTCTACCCTTTTACCAAATCCCAAAAAGTTATCAGCAATTTCAATCTTCTTTAACCTATCATTACTTTCGATAACTTTTTGATGATATTCTGAAAAGTACTTCTTAGGAATTTTAGCATTTAATATATTTCCTTCAGTTAATATTTCATTTATTCTTGTCATATTACTCCAATGAATACTTTCTTTATCAGTACTATAATAAATAAAGCATTCTTCATACCATTTTACCTCTAATCTAGCCAAAGTAAAATGTAACCAATGATTGTATCCTATTCTACTAACTTCTAAAGGCATATTCCTAATAAAATCATTATCAGATATCCTATTCATTTCTCTTTTTAACTGTAACTTTTCCATATAATCAGAACTCAAATTATATTGAAATATATTTTTCATAATCCTAATATCATCTATTTCTTCATCCCATATAACTAAATTTTCATCTCGACCAATATAATAAGTCCCAAATAAATTTCTAAAAAAATCTAATAATTGTCCATTTTTTTCCTTAGAACTAATCCATAAATCAGGATTATTTTTAACATCAGAACCATATAACCAAAGATAATAATCTTCAACTCTTTTATCCTCACAAATAATATAATTTTTTAACTTTTCTAATTCAGTTCTATTCCTTAAATACTCTTCCCTTAACCCCAAAAATACTTCTTCAAAAGAATAATAATCTTTTTTCACAAATTCACCCCAATACATAATATTAGGTTCTTCCCATTATTACTAACATGAAAGAACCTAATCATTAATTATTTTGTATTACCTTTAAAACTTCTTATTTCCATTAAAACATGTTGCAAATCTTCCTTTTCTTTAGAAATAAAATTTAACCAATAAAGTTTATCTTTTTGCTTACCTTCTTCTTGGATATTCTTAATTTCATTATCTTCTTTAATATTTATCATTACAAAATTTGTTATAATATCAAGAAGACTATCCATTTCATTTACTAATTGAATTAAAGATTCAGCATCTATTGTTTCATTAGTATATAAATTACTTCTATTTATCATTGAAGATTTATAATAACTTATCATTTCATTTAATAACATTTCATTAGGTTTATCCATTACACTATCTACCTCTCTTATTCTTATTAATTATCTCTTAATGTAGCCTCATACTTATTCTCTACATCCTTAATAACCTTAGTAAAATTATCAGTAACTTCTTCATCAGTTAAAGTTCTAGTATAATCTTCAAATGTTAGCGAAAAGGCAATTGATTTTTTACCACTATCAATATTTTTACCTTCATATACATCAAATACTTCAACATTAGTTAAAGTTCTACCACCAGCTCTTTTAATAACTTGCATAACATCACTAGCGTGAATATCTTTGTCTATTATAACAGCAAAATCTTTAGTAATCGTTGGATATTTATTTAATTCTTTATACTTAATTGCCTTAACCTTCTTATCTAATAACTTCGTTAACGAAAGTTCTGCCACATAAATATCATCTTTCTTTACTGATGGATGAATTCTTCCAATTATACCAACCACTTCTCGATCAACTAAAATATTAGCACTCATACCTGGATGCAAATCTATAGTATTTGCCACTTCAAAAGTATATCGATTCTTAAAACCTAAATAATCTAAAATATTTTCAATAATTCCCTTAACTAGATAAAAATCTACTTTAACTAGGGCTTTCTGCCATGCATTAGCCATATAGCTACCCTTCATAAGAATCGCTACTTTAAGTTCTTCATTAAAGTTAACATCATATACCTTACTTATCTCGTAAAGTAGAATATCATTTACTTTTCTAGCCTTATTATATTCATAAGTATTTATTAATGATGGAATAATACTAGTTCTAACCACTGACTTATCAGCACTCATTGGATTAGGTAATACAACATTATCCTTATTATCATATTTAAAGCTTGAAGCCATTTCAGGACTAACTAATGTATAGGTCTTACATTCATTTAACCCTAACGTACGAAGACGCTTTGACACCAACTTACGATATTTAACATCGCCGACATACACTCCCTTACGAAGTGGAACTCTAGGTAGAGTTGAAACTAAATTATGATAGCCATAAAGTCTTCCAATTTCTTCTGCAATATCATTAACATTTGGATCAATATCAAGACGACGATTAGGAATAGTAACCTTAAATACATCATCCTTTAACGTATATTTAAAATCTAATCGATCTAATTCTATTTCCATATCTTTAGTATCAATCGTAATACCAAGTAACTTATTAATATCCCTAGCCTTAAATTCAACTACTTTAGGCTCTTTATCTACTTTATCATGAGATACCATACCACTTAGAACCTTAGCGTTCGCATATTTTTCAAGTAAATGACAGGCTCTTAAAATTGCTTTTTCGGTATATTCATAATTTAGTCCCTTACCATAGCGAATCGATGCTTCACTTCGAAGCCCTAAATGACTAGCTGTATATCTAATACTAGTCGCATCAAAAATAGCGCTTTCAATCAAAATAGTTTTCGTATTCTCATCAACATCAGTATTCAATCCACCCATAACCCCAGCAATACAAACTGACTTTTCACCATCCGTAATAACAATATCACTCGCCTTTAAAATCCTTTCCTTTTCATCTAAAGTAATAATTTCTTCCCCTTCACGAGCATCACGAACAACTATTTTATCTCCTAATTTATCCTTATCAAAGAAATGCATTGGTTGTCCATATTCTAGCATTACATAATTAGAAATATCGACAACATTATTAATGGGTCTCATTCCCGCAGCGATAAGTCTTTTCTTAATAAAGTCAGGTGACTCCTTTATTTCAATATCAGTTACCATCTTAGCTAAATAATAAGGACACTTATCAGTTTCTACTTTTAGACTAAAATGCTTATCAATATTTTCCTCTATTTCATTAAAACTATCACTAGGTAACGTTACTTTTTTGTTTAAAATAGAAGCTATTTCATAAGCAAAACCAATATGATAATAGCAATCATTATTACGATGTTTATGAACATCTAATTCATATAACGTATCATCTAATCCCAAATACTTTAACGGATCCTCTCCGACCGGAGCATCACTTGATAATTCATGAATTCCTTTATTATAATTTTCTTCGGTCTTTTCCTCTAACTCAAGTTCAAACAAAGCACAAATCATCCCGTTAGATTCTACGCCACGAATTTTAGATTTCTTTATTTCAAACTCATCTGGTAAAACGGCTCCTGGTAAAGCAACAATTACTTTAATACCTTCTCTAACATTAGAGGCCCCACATACTATTTGCGTTACCTCATCCCCAATATTAACTTGACAAACATGCAAATGATCACTATCAGGATGATTTACACATTCTACTACTTCCCCAATAACTAAATTATCGATATGATTTGTAACTACTTTTTCAACATTAATACCAGCCTTAGTAACCTTAACTGCAAGCTCTTTTAAATCTAATCCTTCAAGATCAATATAATCTTTTACCCAATTTAAACTAATCATATTAATCGACATCCTTTCTATCAAATGCTTTTGTTTCCCTTAAATCAGTCTGATAAAATACTCTTATATCATCAATACCATACTTAAGCATAGCTAATCTTTCAGCACCAAAGCCAAAAGCAAATCCACTCCATACCTCAGGGTCGTAGCCACCATTTCTTAAAACATTCGGATGAACCATCCCAGCACCTGCTACTGTAATCCAGCCCGTATTTTTACAAAGACTACATCCTTTTCCTTTACATACAAAACAACTAATATCCGTCTCTACTGATGGTTCAGTAAATTGATAATAACTAGGTCTAAACCTTGTTTTACAATCATCCCCAAATAACTTTTTAGCAATCACATCAAAAGTTCCTTTTAAATCAGATAAACTAATATCCTTATCAATTAAAAGTCCTTCTATTTGCATAAATTGATGCGAATGAGTCGCGTCATCATCATCTCTTCTGTAAGTCTTACCCGGACAAATCATTCTGATTGGTGTCTTACCTTCTCCCTTCAGCATCGTTCTCGCTTGAACCGGAGAAGTTTGACTACGAAGAAGAATTTCTTCATCCTTAATATAAAATGTATCTTGTGCATCCCTAGCCGGATGCCCTTTCGGAATATTTAACATTTCAAAATTAAACTTATCTTCTTCAATCTCCGGACCATCAACAACATCATACCCCATTGACATTAATAATTCTTCCACTTCTTCAATAACTTTCTCCAAAATATTAGGAGCCCCTACTTGCAATCTAGTTGCCGGAAGTGTTATATCAATTTTTTCACTTTCTAATCTTTTATTAGTTTCTTCTAGTTCGAGTCTTTCCTTCAATTCTTCATATTTACTATTAAATAAAGTTCTTAACTCATTTACATTTTTACCAAACTCTTTTTTCTCTTCATTAGGTAAATCCCTAATACTAGCATTTAGCCCTGTAATAAGGCCCTTTTTACCTAAGTATTCTATTTTTAAATCATTTAACTTCTCTAGTGTTAAATCTTCACTGAAAACACTTTCTATTTGTTCCTTTAATTCCTTTATCTTATCCATAAACTTCTTCCTCCTCTTAACTTTAATTTTCTCTCCAAACACTTCCATTAATAAAAGTAGTTAAAGCCATAATAGTAGCTTCTTTAGTTAAATCAATTCTAGTAATTTCTCCATGCGTTAAAAGATTAACACCTCCCTTACTAGAACTATTTTCCTTAAATAACTTCTCCATAAAGATACC
Source organism: Bacilli bacterium (assembly GCA_017480975.1). GTDB lineage: Bacteria > Bacillota_I > Bacilli_A > RF39 > UBA660 > RUG11198. The sequence goes on along the minus strand of JAFURK010000036.1, from coordinate 7,845 downwards.
TAAACTTTTTTCTTTTATATCATCAATATATTTATCAGGTATTGGATAAGCTGAACTATATCCAATACTTTGAATTCCATCTTTATCTTTAATATAAACAATCGTTATATTAACCCAAGAACCAAGTAAATTAGTAATACCTGATTCAATTCCAATAAAATAATCACTACTAATATTATTTTTAGAACAATACTTAATTAAATTTTCAACTCTATTTATAGCGCCCTTATAAATTTCTTCATTAATTGGTTGCTCTGATACATCTGATGAAACATCTATTCCTTGGATAGTAATATCATTAAAATACTTATTTATAGCTTTCTCTACACCTAATAACTTAGCTTTATTTTTAGTTGCTACCAATACTTTCATAATAACCTCTCTTCTAACTATTCTCTAACATTTGTACTAATCCAACTCGAGTTAGTTTCTTTTCATACCCATTCATCTTATCAATAAACTCATTATGAAGAAGCAACAAATCATCTAATCGCTCTAACACTATAATATCAACATTTTTAATACCTAACTTAATTAAATAACGAATATTTAAATCAACATCAACCCTATTATCAACCAAATTCTCTATAATATAATCCCCATTCTTCTTAAGTACTTTTTTATAAGTATCATTACTAATATACTTTAATAAATAAGCTGGCTCTTCTCTCAATTTATCCCTCCTAAAAACGAAAAAAAGAAAGCTAGTACAAAAGGACGAGCTAAACCCGTGGTACCACCTTTCTTTATAACTTTCGTTATACACTCAACTACCGATAACGAGGTAATCCGTTTAAAACTAAAAGGGTGAATTCATACTATTAGAAATATTAGCCTCTCACCTTCCACTAACTCTCTTATCATTTCTAATTAACTAGTATTACTACTTCCTTATCACAGTCTTAATCCACTCACTTAGTATTATATTATAGACTTTACTCCTTGTCAATTACTTGATTGTTAATATAAAAATCCAATTCAATTACTTACGCCTAACATGAACTTTATTAAATTCAGATTCTTCTACTAAAGAATCTTCTCTATTTAAATTATTATTTCTATATTTAATTACAAAATCCGTTAATTCTAAATAACCATTAATACCAAGCCCCTTTAACCCAAAAACTTTTTCTAAATTTTTATCCTTTAATAATTCACGAACAGTAAAAATATTATTTTGATAAAGAATTGAACAAATATAAGTCGATAATTCAGTATTTTTTAAAAGAGTATCATCTTCTCTGTAATCTAATCTTTGCAACTCCAACTCTAAACTTATTCTTCCCTTTTTACTAAGTCCAACAACCTTATCAAGTTTAGAATAATTCATTATCAATTCTTTCAAAGTATAGATATCATTTTGGTATAAATATAAACATAAGTCTATTGGTAATCCTTCTTCTTCTAATAACTTTACTCCATTTTCCATTAATGTTTTTCTAGTTTCACTTACCTTATTGGTTTCATTAAAATAGTTAAACCCTAAAAGATTAACATACTTATTAATTTCTAGCAAATGTTTTGTCTCAATTCCTTCTAAATTTTTCAATTTATTGTAATCCATTAATAATAAATCTTGTAAAGTTTTTATTTTTCCCTTATTTATTAGTATTTCTTTTGTTTGTTTAGATAATAATGTATTTTCAATTCTAACTAAATTTAAATTATTTCTTTCTTCCATTTCTATCTCCCCCTCGACTGGATAATATCTTAACATAATAGTTAACTATTGTCAACAAAAGCTTTTTACATTTGGTTAAAATACTTATTAATCTAAAATTAAATGTAAGCAATTTAACTATGTAAGTAATTTAACTAATACTTTTTTTCTTGACACTATCTTAATTTTAAATAGAAAAAAATAAAGTCAAAACTATATTTACAATAATGACTTTATATTTATAAATTACTTAGTCTTATTAAGTATTTTAACCTTTCCCTTTGTATCTTCATGAAGATTAACTTCCTTTTGGCCATCCCATGCATATTCAGAATTTAATCCATACAAATCAGCTATATTAGTACTATACGAAATAGCATCTTTAGATGCCAAAAACTCAACTAAATCTGGAAAAATATCAAATTCTTTAATTAAATAAATTTCTCTTCCATTAGCGTTCGCCAAACTTTTACTTGTTACACAGCCATTATCATCTTCTAAAACAGCACAAAAATTAGGTTCAATAAATAATTTCTTAATTCCAATATCCTTAACTATATTATCACAATACATCATCCCATTATTCTTTACAATAAATTCATAAACTTGTCCATCAAAACTAATAGCAAAAAATCTTCCTAAAGCATTTTCATAATTCATTTTTATCTCCTCCTTAATCAATAGTTGATCTAAACCCAAAAACCACAAAAAAAGTACCAAATCAACTATCACTAGCGACTCCGTACTTTTATTAAGTCCGTGTAGGTTTAATAACCCGAGATAGCTCATGAAATTTCACTTATATCTCCTCACTTGCCTTCTTATTATACACCATATTTTAACTTTGTCAAGCAACTAAAAGTTTACTTGATAACAACAATACTTAACTTTACTTATCCCTAAACCAAAACTTATCTAAATATTAAACTTATTATATCTAAATAAGTAAATTACTAATTAAGCATTTTATTTAAATATTCTATTTTGCTTATACTCTCTAATCTTTCTTTTAGCTCCAGTAGTCTTAGCCATATTTGCCCATTCCTCTTTAGGACCTTCACATAACTTACTATTTGTTACAACTCTAACTCTATCTTTATTTTGTAAAACATAATCAAGCGGTACATCTTTTTCATTAACAATTGCACTTACCATCGTATTTCCAATATCCGTATGAACTTTATAAGCAAAATCAATAATAGTTGATCCTTTAGGCAATTCAATTATATCTCCTTTTGTAGTATATACATATACCTTATCCGTAAATAATTCCTCATTAGCATGAGAAACAAAATCATGATTATTCCCAAAAGCCTTATTAATTTCCAATAAGGAATCATAAAACTGTGATCTCGTCTTTAACTTATCCTGCATAATAACTTTAGCATTATCACGATTAATATCCCAATCTGCCGCTACTCCAAAAGAAGCCACCCTATCCATCTTAAAAGTTCTAAGTTGCATCTGTACTAACCTTTCATCAGGACCAAAAACAGTCGTATGTAGCGATTGATACATATTAGTCTTAGGATTACAAATATAATCTTTAAACCTTCCATTAACTGGCCTATAAATAGCATGAATAGGCCTTAACAATAAATAACAATCATCAATCTCATTAACCATAATCTTAAAGGCAATTAAATCATGCATATCCTCTATCTTACCACCACTAATTAATTGTTTATAAACCCCATGAATATTTTTAGTTCTAACTTTAAGCTCATTAGGAATACTTCTAGCATCCAATATTGCTTGAACATTTCCTTTCATCTCCAAAATACAATCCTTACTATTTAAAGCAATTTCTTCCATAATTTCCTTACTTTCCAAATATTTATCTGGCTCCAAATATTGAATCGATAAATCTTCTAATTCACTTTTAATACGATAAGCCCCTAAATAATAAGCTAATGGAACAAAAACCTTTAAAGTTTCTGTAGCATTTTCTTTTTGTTTTACCTCACTTTTATATTGTAAAGTACGCATATTATGTAGTCGATCAGCTAACTTTATAAGAATAATTCTTACATCAACCATAAGACTAGTAATAATCTTTCTCATATTAGCCATATTTTGATCATTCTTAGAATTAAAATTTAATCTACTAATCTTAGTAACACCATCAACCAAAATAGCAATATCTTCATTAAATAACCTTGCTATTTCTTCTTTTGACACCTTATCTGGATTATCTTCTAAGACATCATGAAGCAAAGCCGCACAAATCGTATCTCGATCAGCTTTCATCTCCGATAAGATATAAGCCACATTAAGAGGATGACTAATATATGGCTCTCCACTTTGTCTAACTTGTCCCTCATGCAAATAATTAGCATAATCATAAGCCCTCCGAATTATCGGAATAGCACTAATGTCATAACGAGCAACAGCCTCTAATAATTTTCCAATTGTCATAACTTACCTCCAAACAAAAAGCACTCTAAAACCTTTCTCGTTTTAGAGCCCACCAAATCCACAATATTTTCCTTTTTTTAAGCAGCATAAATATCTTAACCAATAATTAAACATACATATATTAATATTAATTAATCTAATCGAGTTACCACTCATCATATTCACCCCTCAAAAAAAGATTTCTATCAATATACTATATATTCCTAGACTTTGTCAATACTTTTCTCCTAATTTTTCCATTTTATTCTTCTATCAAACTAAAATACTTATTTCTACTTTACTAAAAATTAAAGATTAATTAAATACAAAAGAGCACTATCGCTAGTGCCCAATTTTTCTTACTTTCTTTAAAATATCTTCAACTTCTTTTGATGAACAATTAACATAATTAGATATAGCCTCCGCATTTACTAATGGAGATAACTTATATTTAGAAGCATAAAATATAGAACTAATTCTAATTAAAGTATCTACTTCCTTATCTTTATCACAGATACATTCTCTTACAACTTCACCAACCGCTTTAACAGTATTTTTAACCTCTTCTGACAAAATAACTGGATTATCTACTGTTTCTACCAATCCAAACGGATTCAAATTCTTCAACATTACATCTAAATATAACGAATACGGAAATTCACTTACTGAATACTTCCTAAAACCATAAGCAGCATTCAAAGTTACATTATAAGAAGATAAAATCGATAACATTACTTGAACCTTAACATTAATATCCTTTGAACTAAAATCAGGATTTTCTTTATAAAATAATTTATATATTTCGTACAACATTTTACCATCATCATCTAACGTTTTTCCTTGAGCCACCTTTAAATCATTTAATAACTTTATTGCTTTACGCTCTAAATTTTTTTGAACGCGATTATCATTAAGTGAACTTTTTTTCAACTTATTATCCTTCTCAGTATAATAAACATAAAAGATTTCATTATCACCATTATTATTAACTGTTTTATCTAATCCAAATGTCTCCAAATTCTTATTTTCATAACCAACAAATAAATTTTTATAATCCTCAGTAGGAATACCTTCAATATTTAATACTTCAAGTAAAGTCTCATCATAATCTTTTAAAATAGTTCTTATCCACGTAACATTCTTTACCATATTATCATAATTATCTAATCTCCCAAAACAAGTATCTAATAACTCAGATACCTTTTTATAATTAACACCTTTACTTAACTTTTTCCCTTTAAAATTAAAACATAATTTCGAGTTTCCCTTCTCATACTCTTTATTAAATTCTACTTCCTTCAACATTAATATTCCTCCATCCGCACTATATTTTATCATAATTTATCTTTTTTTAATACTTATATTATCTTTTTCTATTTAAATAGTTTAGTCTAAATAAGCATTTTAAACATACATTAACTATTTCTTTAATACTTTTTTATAACTATTATCTATATTATTATTTAATTCAAAATTTACTGTTCTAGTGGCTTTACAAGCATCTTTAGCAACAACATATACTCGATTACCTATTTGATATTTTTTCTTTGTCTTTTTACCAACAATAGCCTTCTTTATACCATCATAAAAATACCTATCATCAACCATATCACTAAGTTTTATTTTACCAGAAATCATATCATTAGTTTTTACAAACATTCCATATGGGTATACTTCCGTTACTATTGCCCTAAAGGTTTGTCCAATACGTGTTTCCATATATTCAGCCATCGCCATTGCTAAAGCTTCATTTTCAATCTCTTGAGCTGTTTTCTCCATTAAAGAAGCTCTTCTACTTATATCAGCTAATTCTTTCTCTAATTCCTTAATACTTTCATAACTATAATTCATTGTTTCAACCTCATCTAAAAGAGTATGAATTCTAAAATCACTAAATCTTCTAATTGGCGAAGTAAAATGACAATAACAAGGTAATTGTAAAGCAAAATGACCTATATTATTAATATCGTATCTAGCTCTTTTCATTGATTTTAATAAGATACTTCTTATAAGTTTAGCTTCTTCAGTATTTTCTAATCTATCCATAATATTTTTTAAGTTTTTTTCATCAACATTATTAATTTTAGGTAGATTAATTCCCGATAATCTAAGCATTTTAATTACACTCTTTACTATATCACTATTAGGTGATTCATGCACACGATATATGAACGGTAACCAAGAGTAATGCTCTGCAACTGTTGTTCCCGTTACTAACATAAAGTTTTCAATAATTCGCTCCGCTTTACCACTTCCGCTATTGATGAATTTTTGAATATTACCGTTACTATCTTGAATAATTTTAATATCAGGAATATCAAAATCAATACTATCCCTCTTTTCACGAGCTTGTTCTAAAATATTACTTAATTCTTCCATTAAGTTTAATTGATCTATGTATTCTTCATAACCAGCTACTGTTTCATTAGCTAAAACTTTGTTTACTTCTCCATATTTCATTGCTTTTCTTGAATTAATAACCGATAAATAAATATCATAATTTACAACGTTTCCAAATGGATCAAATTCCATTTCACAAGTCCTCGTTAATCTATCAACTCCTTCATTCAACGAACAAATACCGTTTGATACTTTAGGGGGAAACATTGGATTACAAGTATTGTTAGGGTAATGGCTAGTATTTCTAATACTAGCTTCTTTATATAAAGAAGAATCTTTTTTTATATAATGTGATATATGTGCAATATTAGTATATAGTTTATAATTTCCATTAGCAAGTTTCTCAACGTATACAGCATCATCTCTATCTTTAGTATCATCACAATCAATCGTAATGATGCTTTTATCTCTCAAATCTACTCTCCCAATTATTTCTTCTTCCGATACAATAGTCGGCAATTCATCGGCTTCTTTTAATGCTTCATTTGAAAATTCAATTGGAATACCATGCTCTGTATAAATTAATTTTAAATCTATCCCAGCATCATGAATATGACCAACTACTTTTTCTATTTCACCAATATACTCACTTTCTATCTTCTCCGTTCCCACTTTAACTAAAACTATTTCGCCATCAACTAGATTTTTAAATTTATTTTTATTAATTGAAACAGGAACATTTTGATTATGGTTATATGGTACCAACGATGCTTCAAAGCCATTACCAATAACTTCAAACAAAATATTTCCATTCTTTCTTTTAACAATCTTATATATTTCACCTTTATAATCATTTTTCTTTCCAATACCAAGTGAACTAACAATAACTTTATCTCCGTCTAAAGCACCATTTAAATCTGGAGCATCAATAAATATTGTATAACCATCATTAGTATGCACAAACCCATTACCAGCTTTATTTATTTCAATTTCTCCAAACGCTAAACCTAAATTGTTTTCAAATAGACGATAACCTTTTGAAGAATCAAAAAACAAACTACCATCTTCAACTAATGCTTCTAACACGTCAAAAAATAATGTAGTTTGCTCTTCACCTTTAATATTTAATTTTTTCTTTAATTCTTCACCTTTAATAAAGTGCTTATTTTTCTCTAAATACTGTAAAATCATTTCTTTAATGATTTTCATAACTACCTACCTTCCATCTACACAATTATAGTGTAACACAAACAATCATAAAAAAGCAACAAAGTTACTTAATCTTATAAAAGAAAATTACTTACGCGGTTACTACTCAGACATCCACTCAAAATAAGGACAGTTAAAATTGTCCTTTTTAAATTCCAAATAAAACTTTATTTTCAAAAATATCTTTTATTGAGCACATTGGATTAATTCCTCTTTTTATGCTTGTTTTAATAATACTC